>DAITAW010000111.1:0-8008 GCA_036824055.1 Gaiellaceae bacterium
AGGACGTCGTCGTCCGCGCCGGGCGGCTTCAGGCCGAGCCACTTCAAGACGATCTCCGTCGCGGCCTCCAGGAACCACACGATCGGCCGCATGACGATGAAGAAGAAACGCACGGGCGCCGACACGAACAGCGCTGTTCCTTCGGAATGCCCGAGTGCGATTCCTTTCGGCACGAGCTCGCCGATCACGACGTGCAGGAAGGTGAGGATCAGGTAGGCGAAGATCACGGCGAGCACCGTCGAAATCGCCTTGTCGAAGAGACGCGAGAGCGCCACCTCTCCCAGGGCACCGATGCCCAGCGAAGTAAGCGTCACGCCGAGCTGCATCGCCGCGATGAAGCGCGGCGGGTCGGAGGTGATGCGCAACACGTCCCGCGCGCGTCGGTCCCCCTGGTGCTGCAACTCGACGATGCGGGTCCGCCGTGCAGTGACGAGGCCATATTCAGCCGCGACGAAGAAGGCGTTCAGCAGGATCAGAACGCCGACGGCGACGAGCTCGAAGAGGATCGTCACGCCCCGACCCCGTGGGCGTTGGTACTAGGCGGGATTTCGTCGTCCAACTACGGAGAAGTATAGGAAACGAGGTTGTCGTCACTGTCCCGGGCGGCGCGACCCTCACGGACAAGCCGTTCCAGGTGGGACAACGTCTCGGCGACCGCAAAACGGCGCTGGGTCGGCGTCAACTCCCGACCGAAGATGTCGAATGAGATCTCGTAGGCGGAGCGCGGCTCGTTGGAGAGCGCCGCGGCGTGGTCGTCGAGCCTGATTCGGTGGTGTTCGATCAGCTCGCGTGCACGCGCCGGCGCATCGTGGATCGGTTCGCCGTGACCCGGATAGACGACACGGGGCGCGAGCCCGATCGTGCGCGCCAGGGAGGCGAGGTAATCGCCGAGTGGATCAGGGCGACTCTCCGGATAGAGGCCGACCGCGGGCGTGATTCGCCGCAGGAGGTGGTCGCCGCCGATCAACACGCCGTCGCGCAGGAAGCCGAGGTGGCCGTCCGCATGTCCGGGCAACTCGACGATCTGCCAGCCTCCGACCTCGCCGCCTTCGTAGAGCAGGTTCGGGTCGATCGCGTAACGGATGAACGGCGCGAATGCATGGCCTTGCGCGATGAGGTCCTCGACGACGGCGGCCGGCACTCCGTTTCGCAGGAACCAGGCAGCAATCCGCTCCGGCCAGTCGTCGCTTCCCCAGACCCGCTCGCACTGGGCGTAATCGAGGCCGCCCTGGAAGACCGGGACGCCCGTCGCCTCAGCGGCCGCCTGCGCTCCGCCGACGTGGTCGGGGTGAAAGTGGGTGATCGCGATGCGTTCCGCCTCCGTGTACTCCCACGGGGCGTCTCCGAGCCCGAGACCGGTGTCGAAGAGGGTGCCGTGCGCCAGATAGCAGTGGACGTGCTTCGGCCCGGTCGGGAGCGGGAGCGTCAGCCGCTGAATACCGTCTTCGAGCGGTACGAACGTCTGTTCTATACTTCCTCCCGAGGACATGCGGATCGAGTATCGCGAAGAGCCCTGCAAGAGCGCCCTCAACCCGGTCAAGGGGATGGGCTTCAAGTGGTCGCTGAACCCGTACATGGGCTGCGTCCACCGGTGCACGTTCTGTTACGTGCGAGCTTTCGAGAAGCGGTCGGACCGCCCCTCGGACGATCGTTACGGGACGTCGATCCGCGTCAAGACGAACGTGGCCGACGTGTTGCGGAGGGAGCTCGCGCGATCGACGTGGCAGCACGAGCTCACCGTCGGTGCTGCGACCGATCCGTACCAGCCGGTCGAGGGGAAGTACAAGCTGACGCGCGCGTGCCTCGAGGTGTTCCGCGACGCGGCGAATCCGTTCGGGATCATCACGCGCGGGCCGATGATCGTCCGCGACGTCGACGTGCTCGTCGAGGCCTCGCAGCGCGCCGACGTCAGCGTCACGTTCTCGATCCCGACGCTCGACGACGATGTCTGGAAGCGAACCGAGCCGTCGACAGCTCATCCCCGGCAGCGGTTGAAGGCGCTGCGGGAGCTCGTCGCGGCTGGCGTGAAGGCGAGTGTCGGGATGGCGCCGATCCTGCCCGGCATCTCCGACCGGCCCGACCAGCTGCGGGAGGTCGTGCGAGCCGCGAGGGAGGCGGGCGCGACCGGCATCTGGGCCAACTTGCTCTTCCTCCGCCCAGGAACGCGGGAGCACTTCCTCGAGCACCTCGCCGAGGACTGGCCCGAGCAGCTGCCGCTCTACGAGCGCCTCTATGCCCGGCGGCGCGCCTATCTCGGTGCCGAGGAGCGAAATCCGCTGCGTGCCGAGGTGGGCGCGCTCGGCCGTGAATACGGGATCCGGGACCGCCGCACTGTCAAGCTCGCACCGCCTCCGGAGCCCGAGCAGCTTTCTCTGGGCTTTTAGACGGCCGCACGGGCAAAGCCCGCACGGCCTCCTATGCGGCGTCGACGATGTCGACGCCTGGGCGGAATATCATCCTCATGGGTGTCCACCCCCTCCACCCCCTCCGAGATCACCTGCCTCATCGTCGACGACCACGAAGTCGTGCGCGAGGGGCTCCGGCTTTCGCTTTCGCGCGCGCCTCACATCCGCGTGATCGGTGAGGCCTCCGACGGGGCGAGCGCCGTTGCGCTGGCCGAGCGGCGCAGGCCGGACGTCGTGATCATGGACGTGCGCATGCCCGGGATGGACGGGCTCGAAGCGACGAAGATCCTGACAGAGAGAGTTCCGGAGTCGGCGGTGCTGATCTTCACGGCGTACAGCGAGCGGTCGCTGCTCGGGCGCGGCCTCGAGTCGGGTGCGAAGGGCTACATCCTCAAGGAGGCGCCCCACCAGACCTTGCTGCGGGCGATCGAGAAGGTCGCGGGGGGCGAGGGTTACGTCGACCCGGCGCTGATGCCCGCGTTCCTGACCGGCAAGGACAAGGACGAGATGCTGACCGGGCGCGAGCGGGAGATCCTCCAGCTGCTCGCGGACGGCATGTCCAATCAGGACGTCGCTGCGAAGCTCTTCATCAGTCAGGAGACCGTGAAGAGCCATGTCCGCCACATCCTCGCCAAGCTCGAGGCGGACACGCGGACGCAAGCGGTTGCGATTGCGCTTCGCGAAGCGATCATCGACTAGAGCCGGGCTGCTGGTCCTGGCGTTCGCGGCGGCGGCCGTCCTGGCCGTGGTCGCGCTGGCCGTCGGCAACCGCGTGTTGACGTTCGCCGGTCTCGCCGTCGCGATCTCGCTCGCCGGAGTCGTGGCCGCCTATCTCGTCGTGACGGAACGGCGCCGGCACGAGGCGGCCGAGCGCGAGCTCACAAGCGAGGCGCGCTTCCTCGAGTCGCTCGTCGAGACGATGGGCGCGATCGCGGGCGGCGCCGAGGTGCTGGAGCGGACGCGCCAGGAGGCGGAGCGGCTCTTCGAGGCGCGGGCGTTGTTGCTCGCGCCGGCCGAGCGGCCACGGCAGGCACCGGCGGAGAACGCGATTGTGATTCCCCTACGTGCGCACGACGAGGAGATCGGCGTCTTGCGGTTGACTCGTCCGCGTCCCTTCGATCGCGACGACGTCGTCCGTGCGACCGTCCTGGCCGACTTCGCCGCGCGTGAGCACGAGAACGCCGAGCTGCTCGACGACGCGCGCGTGCGCGAGGCTGAGCGTTCCCGGCTGTCCGACCAGCTCATCACGGCGGAGCAGGACGAACGGCGACGTCTTGCAAACGAGCTGCACGACGGTGCCGTGCAGTCGCTCTCGGGAGTCGCGCTGCTGCTCGATGCCGGCTTGAACTCGATCGAGGAAGGCCGCGGCGAAGAGGCGCAGCAGATCATTCGCCGCGCGCTCGAGCGTCATCGGGCGACGATCGGCGAGCTGCGGAACCTCTCCTTCAACCTGGAGCCAGTGGTCTTGCGTGATCAGGGCTTCGCGCCTGCAGTCCGCGCCTTGACGGATCAGATCGGGCTTGCGCACAACGTCCGTGTCGAGGTCGACGTCGAAGCCGCGGATCAGCTCGCGGAGAAGACGCAGGCGGCGATGTACCAGATCATCCGTGAGGCCCTCGACCAGGCGGTGCACCGCGGGCCGCCGCAGACGCTGTCGGTGACTATGCGGCAGACGCCGGACGGTGGCCTCGAGACAGCGATCGCGGACGACGCGCCCGGCGAGCGCCGCCGGCGCAGCCTCGAGGAGCTCGAGGAGCGGGCTCGAACGCTGAACGGGGTGCTCACCGTCGACCAGGGCGAGGAAGCCGGCACGACGGTGCGCGTCGTCCTCCCGCCGTACGCAACGGCCCGTTAGGCCACGCCACGTGCCTGGCACCGGGGCGGCTAGGATCCGCGGCCGATGGACGACGGCGCCGGCAAGTATCTCCTCTTCGTGTGGAAGCCCAGCGGCTACGAGCTGCGGGAAGCCGACGGCGAAACGCCGGCCGTCGGCTCGCTCATCGAGGTCGACGACGGTGAGGAGCAGGTCGTCAAAATCGGCCCCTCGCCGCTGCCGAACGATCCGCGTCCCTGCGCGTACCTCCAAGCTGTCTGACCTCTGCGAGGGCCGCCTCCTCGGAAACGTACCCGTGCCAGGCACGGGTACGCACGTGTGACGAGCCCGTCACGGATCACCTACGTGCGGTCCTGGGCACTCTCGGCAGCGAGTCGGCCGAACACGAGCGCGGCCGCCAGGCCACTCGCGTAACCGCCGGTCGAGATGCCGCCTACGTCCGCGCCTGCGGCGAACAGGCCGTCGGTGCCCACGACCCGGGCTCGATCGTCGACGCGCAGGCCTCCGATCGTGTGCGTGATGCCGGGCGAGACTCGCACCGCGACTCGCGCCTCCGACGGTGTCGCGAACGGAAGCTCAACCGGATCGACGCGGGTCGGTGCGAGGTCCACCATGTCCGCCACGGTGCGGTCACGCACCCGCTGCGCGAGCGCGTCGTCGTCCAGCACATACCAGGCGCGCGCGCCGGGCTGCTGCGCAGTCGCCTGCACGAGGTCGTTCTCGGACCACGACACCTCGCCGGAAAAGAACTCCTCGCCGCGCTCGTTGTAGACACGCGCGAAGCGACCGTAGAGCTGCGCGAGCGGGACGAACTCCTGCTCGGAAAACGGCGCGTCCGGCATGTTGCGGCCGTAGAACTCCTCCAACCCTACGGAGAGCTCGGCGCCGCGCGCGAGTGCGTAACGCAGGCCGTCGCCGCTGCTCCACGGGTTGGCCCGCAACCTGAGCGTTCCTACCGGATGGATGTGCTCGGCAACCAGCTCCGCGTTCCCCTGGAAGCCTCCGGTCGCGAGAATCATCGGCTCTGCGTCGAGTGACTCGAGCCGCACGTCTCCCGCCACGCGAACGAGCGTCTCCGTCAAGCCGCGCGGATCGAACCGCTTTCCGATCGTCCGCGGATTGCCGGTGTCGTGCTCGACCACGGGTGCCCCGAGCGACTCGAGCCATGCGATCCCCTCGTCGAGGCGTTCCCACACGAGCCGCTGCAATACCTCGTCGCCCGACGGACACTCCGCGCGAAAGTCGTCCCACTCGCGAAACCGCCAGATCACGCAGCTCGACACGAGCATCGAACCGCCCGGGCGCGTCCCCTTCTCGTACACGACTGGCGTCGCGTCGAGCTCGCGTGCGCGCGCAGCGGCGGACAGCCCCGCCATCCCCGCACCCGCGATTACTACTTGAGCGCGAATCCCGGCTTGTGCTCGACGTACTCGATGCGCACGCGTTCCGGGCCCCAGACGAAGACGGCACGGGTGTTCGCAGCGTCGACGACGTTGTCGACGATGTCGCGTTTCTCCGCCTCCGCGATGACGGGATCGACTTCGTCGACGAGCACCGCGACATGGTTCAGCAACGGCTTCTCCGTCGCGCCCGGGTCGCCGTGATGGAACTCGACGTACGCGCCGCCGACCTCGACACGCGGATGACCCTCAGCGGAAGGCTCGGCGGAGTTGAAACCCAATGTCGTGTAGTCCTGCGCAGTTTGGTCCGGGTCGACCGAGTAGAGCGCGACGTGGTCGAGGTCGTATTCGACATCCGTCGGCGCTTCGACGAGGCGCACCCGAACGCCTTCCCCGAGCTCGACCTCCACACCGTCGGGAAGCCCCACCCGCGCACGATTGAGATCCGACACGCGCAGCGCGACATGCTTGAACGCGCCTGGCTCACGCGGGCCTTCGGCCGTGAAGAGCGTCAGCTTCCCGCGCCGCGCATCGGAACCGACCAGCGTGAACGCGTCCTGCCGGTCGATGACGTGCATCCCGACGTGCTGCGTCAGAAAATCGACGATCGGCTCGCGATCCGCGACCCAGAAGGCGACGTGATCCAGGGTCTTGGGCTTCACGTCGCCAGCGTACCTACGGGGTACCGCTCTACCGAGTCGAGTCACTTCTTGGTCTCGCAGCTTTCCCGAGGGTTATTCCAGGGGTGGATTCTGGACGTCGTGCTCGGTCGCGTACTCGTCGGTGAGCTTGTTCACGACGTCGAAGCCCTCGCCGTACGCGTAGTTGATCTTCACGAACGGCTGCCATTTATCCGGCAGGGCGTCCTCCGGGAAGATCGCCTCGACCGGGCATTCCGGCTCGCAGGCGCCGCAGTCGATGCACTCCTCCGGGTCGATCACGAGGATGCGCTCGGCTTCGTGGATGCAGTCGACCGGGCAGACGTCCACGCAGGACTTGTCTTTGATGTCGATGCAGGGTTCGGCGATGATGTAGGTCACTAGCGGCGACCTACTTTACTCAAGCGATCAGCTCATCAACGATCTGGGCGGCACGCTCCTGTAGCGCGTTCTTCACGAGCACCTGATCGAAGCCGGCCTCGTGGGCGCGACGCAGTCCGGCCGTATCGGTGTGGCCGCCGAACCCGAGGATTGGTATCTCCGGATACGAGTCGGCCACGTCGATCGGGTCGACGCGGCTGATGTCCGCGATGACGAGGTCGGGCCAGTCGACGCTGTCGGTCGTGACGAAGTGATGTCCAGGGAGCAAGGCCTCGAGCTTGCCCCGAAAGTAGACATCGACCCCACACAGCAGGATCGTCGCCACGGCGCAAGGGTATCGCGCTCGGGCGTGTCCACTCAAGCCCTTGGTAGGGTCGCCCGGGTGGAAGACGGCTTCGTCACCGTCGCTCGAGTCGAGGATGTTCCCGCCGGAACCATCCGCACCGTCAAGGCCGGCGAGGACGAGATCGCGCTGGCCCACTGCAACGGCGGCTTCTACGCCGTGCAGCCGGACTGCCTCCACCTCCAGGGGCCGCTCGGCCAGGGCAGGCTGGAGGGCTGTGTGCTCACGTGCCCCTGGCATGGGTGGCAGTACGACGTGCGGACAGGCCAGAACGAGTTCGACCTCGCGATCCAGCTGCGCACGTACGACGTTCAGGTTGAAGACGGAGAAGTTCGAATCCGCCTTTGAGTCCGGCGTCGAGCTGATCCGCGCAGGCGAGTACTTCGCCGCGCACGAGGAGCTCGAGGATGCCTGGCGCGCGGCGCCCGCCGAGGAGCGCGACTTCTTTCAGGGCCTGGTGCACGTCGCCGTTGCGTGGTATCAGGCCGGACGCGGGCGCGAGATCGGAACCGAGCGGCAACTGGCAAAGGCCGTGCGGAGACTCGAGCCATTCGCGCCGGCGCATCGCGGCATCGACGTCGCACCGCTGCTCGAGCAGCTACGCCAACTGCACGAGCAGGGCTCACTCGAGCTACCGCCGCCACTCGTCTAGAGATTGCCGAGGCCGATCGCCTCGAGCACGCGATGCGTGTAGATCTGCACGCGATAGAACTCGTCGAAGAAGAGGAGCAGGCCGAGCACGACGAGAATCGTGCCGCCGACGATCGAGAACACGCGGTAGTGGTCACGCATCCAGCGGAACAGCGTCATGCCCCGCACGAAGAAGACGGCGACCAGGAGGAACGCAGCACCGAGGCCGGCCGAGTAGGCGGCCAGCCAGGCGGAGCCGCGGATGACGGTGTTCGAGTTGCCGGCCGCGGCAAATGCCTCTGCGAGGAACGGCCCGACGCACGGCGCGGCGCAGATCGCGAACGCTCCGCCGAGCA
>DAITAW010000112.1:0-7940 GCA_036824055.1 Gaiellaceae bacterium
TGGCGATGACGTCGTCCGCCTCCCAGCCCTCGAACTCGAGGTTGCGGTAGCCGAAGGCCTCCACGATCGGGCGGAAGAATGGAAACTGCTCGGAGAGCAGATCCGGCGTCGGGCGCCGGTCGGCCTTGTAGTCGGAGGCCACCTCGAGCCGCTCGGCCGGGCGTGTGTCCCACGCGACCGCGACCCCCTTCGGCTTGTAGTCCGACAGAAGCTTGAACAGCATGTTCGTGAACCCGAGGAGCGCATTCGTGGGGAAGCCCTCGGTCGTCGCCAGCTCTTCGGGCAGCGCGAAGAACGCCCGGTAGGCGAGGTTGTTGCCGTCGACGAGAAAGAGCTCGGCGTCCCGAACAGGACCGTCGTCGAGCTCGAGCTCGGCCCCGGTGAGCGTCTTGGGCATACGTCTCCAACGCTATCGTCCAGCGCCGGTGGCAGCGCTCACGATTCACCCATTTTCCGAGCCTGATCTGAATCGCCCGCAGAAGTGAAGCGGATCCCGCTGCTGTCAGGGTCACGGCTTGTCGTCGTGACTGCCGACGACGACGCGATCGTCCTGCAACCGCCCCCGCCGGGAGACTCGGTTGCGGACGTCGGCGCGGCCGTCCGCGACGCGTTGCGGTTCCCGCTCGCGGGCCGCCCGCTCGAGGCGCTCGTGTCGCGCGGATCTCGCGCGACGATCGTGGTCGAGCCGCCGCACCTACCGCTGCCGGGGTCGGAGCGCGACCCGCGTCAAGCTGCGATCGCCGCGGCGGTTGCCGAGCTCGAACGCCTGGGCATTCCGACCGGATACCAGACACTCCTCGTCGCAGGGGGTCTGTCCCGACGCGCTGGGAACGAGCAGCTCGAGACGCTCGTCTCACCGGAGTTCGCACGGCGCTTTCACGGTCACGTCGAGGTGCACGACGTCGAGCGCGATGATCTCGTCGAGCTCGGCGATGCCGGCTCGATCCCGCTTCGTGTCCACCCTGCGCTGGTGCGGACCGACGTCGTCGTCGTCGTGACCGCCGCCGAGACGGTGCTGCACGGTGGGCCCGCCGCCCTGATCGGCGCCGCAGGGACCGAGGTGCTGCGCGCCGCAGGCGCCTACTCCCTGCTCGAGACCTCAGCCTCACAGGGCTGGCGGCTCGGGCTCGAGCTCGAACGTGCTCTCGCGCGCCGTGTGCCGGTGATCGGCGTTTCACTCGTGCTGAACCACCCGCGCTTCGGCGGCACTCTCGGCGGCTACCCCTACGAGCAGCAGGCGCTCGACCGCGTCGTGCGCTCGCCGTTCCGTCCCTTCTTCCGCGCACTGCCCGAGCCGCTTCGCGCCTACGTCTTGCGCTCGGTGCCGCTGGAGCGCACCGTCGCGGCCACCTTCGCCGGACCGCCGTCGGTCGCACACACCGAAGCGCTCTTGCGCGGCGTCGAGCTACGAGGTATCACGCTCGACCGCCAACTCGACGCCATCTGCATCGCCGTGCCGCGCACGACGCCGTATCTCCCACGCGAGCGGCCGAACCCACTCCTGGGCGCGTACCTCGGGCTCGGACTGGCGCTGCGACTCTGGCGCGACTCGTTTCCGCTCGCCGAAGGTGGCACGGCGATCCTTTTCAACCGCTTCCAACGTCACTTCGCGCACCCGACGCAGCAGCCCTACCGTGCCTTCTTCGCGGCGACGCGGGCCAGCGGCCCCGACAACGCCGCCCTGGCCGAGGCCGAGCGTCTCGCCGCCAGCGACGCTCGCGCGGTCGAGGCCTACCGGGCAGGACGCTCCGTTCACCCGCTGCTGCCGTTCGTCGACTGGGACGGGTGCCGGCCGGCGCTCGGCCGCCTCGGCCACGTGATCATCGCCGGGGCCGGCGACCACGGCGCGGCCCGGCAGCTCGGCTTCGTCCCGACGCACGGCGTGGGACCGGCGCTGACAATGGCACGCGGCTGGACCGAGCGTCCGCCAAGGGTCGGCATCCTCCTGTCCCCGCCGTACTTCCCACTTCGGGTCGGCTCAGGCTCGAACTAGAGGATCTTCGAGCAGAGCGTCAGCACAGCCAGTACCTCCCCGACCACTTCCGGGTCGAGACGCAGGGCACAACGGCGGGGCAACAGCCCAACCACACCACGAGCGAGTGGTACGCCTTCGAGTCGAGAAGGAAGGCGGGGGCAAGTGCGGCATGATGCGTGCGGAAGTGGCTTGGGGTAGAGAAGAGAGGCAGGCATGGCAAAGGCAGGGATCGTTTTCGTGGCGGCGCTTGCGGTCGTGGCTTCGGCTGCCGCTCAGCCGGAACGAGTGTCCCCCGGGAAGTTCGTTGCCGTCATCAATGGGCAGGTCTTGAGTCAACAGCATGACCGGCTCTACAACGAACTTGTTCCGCAGCAGCAGGCCCTCGTGTCGCGCGATCTCTTCGATAACTGCATGGAAAAGAGTTTCAGGACGTCGAACATTCCGAGCGATACGCGCGTGTCGCGCTGGAGGACCATTGACGTTCTTCACGTGACGATCACGATTCCAGGGACGCGCGCGAGAGCACGGTCGACGGTGGTTATGGTGAAGCTGACGCTGACCAATGGCACGTCAACCCAACAAAGCAATGACACGTACCACCTGTTCATCGTGCGCGGACACTGGCGCTGGATGCTCGACGTTACGGGCATGAGGGCGTACAAAGCGAAACGCTGCCCCAGATGACGCGGCGTCAGGCGTTGTTCGGGAATATCCCCCGAGGCGGTTCAGACGTGCGAAAGCCGATCTAGCCGGATCGCGGTGGGCGCCCTGTCTAGAGGAGAAGTCCCATGACTATCGAGTCCCAGAGTTCACCGCTCGCGCGGCGATAGTGCTTTACGCGGTGGCCTTCCTCGACGAAGCCGAATTTGCGGTAGAGAGCGATCGCCGCGTCGTTGCGGGGGAAGACCTCCAGCGAAAGCTTATGCAGGCCTTCCCCGCGCGCTTTCTCGATCGCGGCGGCGAGCAGCGCCGACCCGACGCCACGACCGCGCCAGGGCCGCGCGACTGCCATCCCAAACTCACCAACGCCGAAGTTGTTCCCAAAGATATGGAGCGATCCAACCAAGTCGCCGCCCGCGACGGCGACGATCGTGCCGTCGATCGCGGCTGCAAACTGCTTCGTCCGCGCGTCGACGTCGACCGGCGGCTCCGTCGCGATCCTGTCGCGCTCATCGGCGACAGCCGCGAACAGCTCCGCCAGCCCCCGCGCATTCTCCGACCGCGCCAGCCGTACCTCGAACGCTGTCACCGCGAGATCCTCGCACTGCTGCTCCCAATCCGTCGCGGCCTGACGTGGGCGAGTGTGCTGTCGCTTGAAGCCGCGACTTGCTCCCGTCCGCGGGGTCTGGCCCCCTCTGTGGCCCCGACCGGAATCAGCCGCGCCTCCCGCTGGCGCGCCGCGTTCTGAAACAGCGCGATAGCGGGAGGTTCTCGCGATGCCGAAGGTGGGACTCGAACCCACACGAGGTTTCCCTCACCGGATTTTGAGTCCGGCGCGTCTGCCAGTTCCGCCACTTCGGCGCGTTGACATCGTAGCCCTGGCGCCGACTTCTCTACGATCGGCGCGATGAAAGTGGGAATTCTCACCGGCGGCGGAGACTGCCCCGGCCTGAACGCTGTCATCCGCGCCGTCGGGCGGCGCGTGATGACGCGGCAGGGCGAGGTCGTCGGTGTCCTCGAAGGTTGGAAGGGACTCGTCGAAGGGCTGTTCGAACCGGTCGGTCCTGCCGAGATCTCCGGGTTGCTCCCACGAGGTGGGACGATTCTGCGCACGACGCGGACGAATCCGTTCAAGGTGGACGGCGGAGTCGAGCAGGTCCTCGCACATTTCGAGCGTGAGGGCTTCGACGCCCTGGTGGCAATCGGAGGCGAAGACACGCTCGGTGTCGCAGCCCGGCT
This sequence comes from Gaiellaceae bacterium, assembly GCA_036824055.1. Classification (GTDB taxonomy): domain Bacteria; phylum Actinomycetota; class Thermoleophilia; order Gaiellales; family Gaiellaceae; genus 3-1-20CM-4-69-9. Next base: position 3,875 of record DAITAW010000112.1, read on the forward strand.
CTACGAGGAGCACCGCTTCCCGGTCGTCGGGGTGCCGAAGACGATCGACAACGACCTGTCTGCGACCGACTACACGTTCGGATTCGACACAGCTGTCTCGGTCGCCACCGAGGCGATCGACAGGCTCCACACGACGGCCGAGTCCCACAACCGCGTGATGGTCGTCGAGGTCATGGGCCGCCACACCGGTTGGATCGCCGTGGTAGCCGGAATCGCGGGCGGCGCGGACATGATCCTGATTCCGGAGCAACCGGTGTCGATCGAGGACGCCTGCAAGGAGATCCGTCGCAGGCACGAGCGCGGCAAGGACTTCTCCATCGTCGTTGTCTCGGAGGGCTACGAGCTGGAAGGGATGAGCGAGGCCCAGGATGTCGACCAGTTCGGCCACATCCGCCTGTCGGAGCGAGGTGTCGGTGCGGCGCTCGCCCACGAGATCGAGGCCCGCACCGGTTACGAGACCAGAGTGACGGTGCTCGGGCACGTACAGCGGGGCGGCTCGCCCACGCCGCGCGACCGAGTGCTTGCCACGCGCTACGGCCTCAAGGCCGCCGACCTGGTCGAGCAGGGGAATTTCGGGCGGATGGCCGCGCTCCACGGCGACGAGATCGTCGACGTCCCGCTCGCGGAGGCGACGGCCGAGCTCAAGACGGTCCCCGCCGAGTGGTGGGCGGTCGCCCAGGCCTTCTTCGGCTGACGCGCGATCACAGCCTGTAGACCGCGACCCAGGGGCCGGCGAGCTGCCCGCCGGGCTGCAGATAGAACACGCGCCGCGCCTTCGTGCGGAGATCGTCGTAGAAGGCCGCCTCCCTTGGGTAGCGATCGCGCGCAGCGAGGACACGATCCGTGACGGCGCCCGTGACCACCACGTCGCGGATGCCGAGCCGCCGAAGCCGGGCCACATCGCGGTTCGGGTCGAAGCCGCGCTTCGGGCCCGGGAGGAGCAAGGGCAGAACGTCCAGCCGCGCGAAGCTCGGCGTCGACGGATCCGCAGCGATGCGCGTCGCCGGCGCGATGTGCTGCTCGACCCACGTGTGCGCGACGATCCGGGTGTCCGTGCGAGTCAGCTCCTTCGTGTCGCGGATCGACCAGGTCAGGGGGATCACGAGCAAGAGCAGGGTCACGGGCGCCAGGGAACGCATTCGCCCGGCGAGTGCCCCGAGGGCAGGCACAAGGGGAAGCACGTAGCGGTCGAAGTGTGCGTGCAGCGTCAGCAGGTCGGCGAAATAGACGACGACGAACGACGCCAGGATCAGATCCGTACGTGTGCGGCGGACGAGCGCGATGACCAGGCCGACTCCGCAAACGACGAGCGCCGGCCCGAGCCCTTCCCAGAGCCGCCCGACGAAAGCGATCGGCGCGATGTGGTCGTGCTCGAAGCCGAGCCAACCGTCACGAGCGAGCCGCTGGACGCGAAAGGCCTCGTGCCACGCCTGGTGGCCGTGGACGACGATGAACGGACTGGAACCGAGAAAAGCTGCGACGGCCAGGATGCCGGAAAACGCGAGCCTGCCCCATTGTCGCCAGCCCGCGACGACCAGCGGGACGAGCAGGAACACGCCCGGGTACTTGAAGCCCATTGCGAGGCCGACTGCGATGCCGGCGAGCTCGAGCCGGCCCGACACGAGCAGTGCGAGGGACGCAGCGACGCCGAGCGTGAGCGGCACGTCGGTCACAGCCGCGTGTGAATACGCGACGTGGATCGTGCAAACGGCGACAACCGCCGCCGTGACGACTCCGGCGGCAGTCGTCCCGAATGCACGGCGGCCGAGCCACCAGGAAGCTGCGATCGCCAACGTCGCGAGGACGACGCCCACGATCCGCGCGGTCAGATACGACGGCTCGCTCTGCCAGGCCTGAAAGGGGGCATTGACGTAGAGCAGCAGCGTCGGGTAGTCGAACCAGTGCGGGTCGCCGCCTCCCCCGTGTACGAGCTTCCACGCGCGGGGCACGATCGACTGCTCGTCCGGGTTGAGCAGGTTCCCGAACGGGAGGCCGTACTGGATGCCGACGACACGGATGGTCGCGGCGCCGGCGAGGATCGCCGCAAGCGCCGTCCCCCGGCCGCCCCACCGCGTACCCGCCCAGCGGTCGACCGCGTTGCCCGCGCTAGACCTGGGGCGGGATGTCACCGACGAGCTCGGCGACGTTTCGCGTTCCAACGATGACCGCATCGACTCCCGCCCGCTCGAGCTCGTCCACCTGTTCTCTGGTCGATGCTCCCACATCTGCGACTGCGAGCTTTCCAGCCGGGACGTCGGGCAGCAGCTCGAGCGCCTGGCTCAGCGCATCGCCGTCGTCGTTGTCCCGCGCGGAGAGCAGGAAGATCTCCGGGTCGAGTCGTTCGAGCGCAAGCTCGAGCTGCTCCTCGCTGCGCACTTCGACCACGCAGTCGAGCCCGAGCCCCACCGCCTCGGCATGCTGGCGCTCGAGCCAGTCGCCGTCCTCACCGGCATCTCCGACCACGACCAGCCATGCGTCGGCGCCTGCGAGCGCCGCCTCGGACGGCGACCCCGAAGCGCGCCAGAGAATCGGAAGCTCGGTGACCGCGCGCAAGTCGCCGACGTCTCCCCGCACGGCGAGAGCTTCGGCACCTTGCGCGGCAGCGGCGCGTGCCGCCTCCGGATCGCCGACGTCGACGATCACCGAGATCCCGTCACCTTCCGAGATGGCCTGGCTGAACCGGCGTTGGCTTCTCACCACGGGGACCGTCTAATGCCGAATGTCCTGTAGCAAAGCACCATCGAAGCGTCGACCACGCTCAAAGTATCTACTGGCCGACCGGGTGCCAAACGGTCTTGAGCTCGAGGAACGCGGCGATCTCCCAGGGGCTCTGGGTGTCGGGATCTGAGCGGACGACGCGCTTCACGTTGTCCGCGGCAGCGCGCTCGAGGTCGGCCGACGTCCCGTCTGCCCCGGTGATGTCGATGGCGTTGACGTCCATGTGCGAGGCGAGCCACGGCGCCAGCTCGTCGCGATGACCGGTGAGGAGATTGACCACGCCGCCGGGGAGGTCGGAGGTGGCGAGGGCCTCGGCGAGCTCGATTGCAGCGAGCGGATGGGTCTGCGACGCGACGGCAACGACAGCATTGCCGCCGGTCAGGGCCGGGACGAGCCGCGAGACGAGGCCGAGGAGCGGCGGCTCGTCCGGCGCGAGCACCGCAACGACGCCGGTGGGCTCGGGCACCGTGAAGTTGAAGTACGGGCCTGCGACGGGATTCGACGAGCCGAGCACCTGTGAGAGCTTGTCGGCCCAGCCCGCGTACCAGACGATCCGATCGACGGTCCGCTCGACCTCCTCGCGGCCGGTGCTGAGCTCCGCGAACTCGGAGGCGCGCGACTCGATCATCTCGGCCACGCGATAGAGAATCTGGCCGCGGTTGTAGGCCGTCATACCGGACCACTTCGGCAAGGAACCACGCGCCGCACGCACCGAGTCACGGACGTCCTTGCGCGAGGCGCGGGCGACGTTCTGTCCCTCGGCCTCGTACGTACGTCCCGACTCGGAGCGCGGGAACGCGCCGCCGATGAAGAGCTTGTAGGTCTTCTTGACCGGCAGTCGCGTCACGCCGCGACCTGCGAGATGCGGTGAGAGACCCAGAGCAGCAGCGCCGCGATCGCGCCGAGGACGATCAGGGCCAGAATGAGCCAGCCGATCGCCGTACGACGCACGAACCGGCGCGGTTGCACAACCGGCACCGAAAAGCGATCGTCGTCCTCGGGGATCATCCCTCGACCTCGGCGAACTGCAGGTACGGCTCCAGTCCGTGCCGGCCGCCCTCGCGACCGAAGCCCGACTCCTTGTAGCCGCCGAACGGCGACGAAGGATCGAAGCGGTTGAACGTGTTCGCCCACACGACGCCGGCACGCAGACGCTCCGCCATCCAAAGGATGCGCGAGCCCTTCTCCGTCCAGACACCTGCGCTGAGGCCGTACGGCGTGTTGTTGGCCTTCTCGACCGCCTCCTCCGGCGTGCGGAAGGTGAGAACCGAGAGCACGGGCCCGAAGATCTCTTCCTGCGCGATGCGATAGCTCTGCGCGACGTTCGTGAAGACCGTCGGCGCGAACC
>DAITAW010000113.1:0-7925 GCA_036824055.1 Gaiellaceae bacterium
CGAGCAGGCCCACGCAGCGCCGTGACCTCAACGCAGATCCTTGTTCGACTCCATGGGAGCTGTCCCCATGCTGCACCGTGCTGGCGTGTGTCGCGACGTGGCGGCGAGTGTGTCCCAGCCCGTCCCGCGTCCGCCTGATGGCGATGCCCTGGGCCGCTAAGACGTTAAGTCCCAGAGACGCTCGCGCGTGCGATGCGCCATCGACGGCGGCGGGCCGTCCATGCGCGGCGCTCGCGACAAGGTGTAAGCGATCGCCACGAGCCAGGGAGCGCCGAAGAGGAGCGAGAGCCAAAGCGCGTTCATCGGTTGATTGTGCCTGTCACGCGCGAGCTACGGGAGCGATCGGCGCCCCTTTTCCAGATTCCTTACATATGCACGACGCGGTAGGAGGGTAGGTATAGGCCCGTGAAGAAGAAAACGGCGAAGAACCCCGCACGCTGGCCGCGAGAGAGACCCGCTCAGCGAGGGAGAGCGGTTACAGAGTGGAGGGGGAGGTGAGAATCTTGAGCGAGAAGAGGATTTGCGGCAGCTGCTAGCGCGGAGAGCATGATTGCAGCGGCGAACTGGACGACGGCTCAGACGTCTGCGAGTGCGAGGAGTGCAACGACTAGCAACTACCAGGAGCGAGTCGCGTCCAGGACCTCCAGAGCGGGCTTCAGTTCGTAATAGAGCGTGCCTGCGTCGCCGTAACACTGGATCGACTGAACCGGCTCTACGGATGCGATGTTGTTTTCGAAGCTGGGCTCCTTGTCATACAACTCGATCACTAGGTTCACCTCACCAGTTCCGGTATCACCGCGGACGATGTCGAGATTGACGTAATAGTCCGTGCCTTGAATTTGAATCGACTTGGGCATGTCGTTGCTCCTTCACGTTGTATGGCTGTTAGCCGCGTCTCCGCTTGCGGATCTCCATCCTTCGGAGGATCGAGTCGTTCCTCCGGTTGATCGCGTCAATCCTGCTGCGCGTTGCGTTTTCGTCCCGAAAGAGGCTCGCTGGCGGGATGCCCGAACCGCGGTAACGTCGGAAGGCACGGTGCGACTGCTTCACTCGTCGCCAGAAGAGGAACAGCCCACCCAGCGCCTGGGGAAGTGGCGCGGGCGCATCTCGGTTGTGCATTGACTCGAAACCTCGGGCGATGCCATAGCGCACGCGCTGACTGAGAGTGACGCTACTCGGTTGCCGCATCGCAGCGACAGCAACGCGAAGTCGACGCCTGAAAGGACGTACCGGGTCGACGTAAAGCGGTGGCCATAGGGTCTCGGCCGCAGCGGTCAGACGACCTCGCAGTCCGGGCAGCACGGCCATGAGTGGATCCCCCATGGACGGCCGGGGAATCTCTGGATCCCAGTAGCCGTCCGGAATGCTGAGGCCAACCACCCGAGTTCCAGTTCGCATAGTGACAACGCGAAACTCGGTCGAGAACCGCTGCCCAGCAAGATCGCGGTATTGGATCCGGATGCCCGCCTCACTGTCGGAATCAAGACCATTGAAATCGAGTTCGTGCTCTGCGCCGGGGGCAAGGACGGCGAGATCGATCGATGACGCGGTCCACGGTAGAGGGGCGTAGGCCAGTTCGGTGAAGGCGATCTCCAGCGCCGGTCCGGGTCCGAGATTCTTCAGCTTCCCGCCCACGTGGCGTTCGTACTTCTCGCGCCACGCCGGGTTGCGCTCGACTAGCTCCTCCTCCATTTCCGAGAGCGTCGATTTGAAGAGTCGTATCGTCTCCGGAAGCGGCACGACGATGGGCCGGAACTGCGCCTGCAACTCAGTCGCAGTCTCCTCAGCGAGACGACGAGTTGCCCGCGCAAGCCCGTACGTGACCAAGGCAAGGCTGATGGTCCCGATCGCGACCAGTGCCTCCCAACCGAATGCCCACGCAGACGCCGCCTCCGTCATACCGTCTCCTCAGTTCAGTGAGGTGTCAGCTGACAGTTCGACCTCTGTGACACTCAGTAGCCCGCACCACTGCGGCTCGTCGCGGAGACAGTCCTCGAGCGCACGCTGTGCGTCCTGCTCGCAGAGGTAGACGTCGATCGCTTCCGGGTCACCAGTCTCGACCGAGGGCGTACAGGCGCATGGCCCGGCCAGCATGACAGTAGGCAAACGCAGCCGCAACGGTTGATACATTCGGCGCCGGACCCATGATCGGCGCGCACGTCCGACCCGAGATGGGCGTCTTGGCTCGCGGAGGTAACCACGATGTCGATCTTCGGCTTCTACTTCGTCACCCAACTATTGCGCGAAATGGGATGGCCACGAAAGCAAAGCATCTTCAAAGGCGAGTCATACGACACTTTCGTAGCGGATGCCGTTATAGCCCAGTCCGTGGATTGGGGCGCCGCTCTTGGGGCTGGCCGCCCCCGGCTATCTCTCCAAATGATTGCGGAGATGTTCCGCGACCGTTGGGATACCGACGACCCACCGAATGTGAAGATGTTCATTGAGAAATCCGCGGCTCAAGACACATGGTCTTCCGCCGCCTCTCCGCGGGACGCCGTTCAACCGCCGCAGCTTACGGCGCACTTCGGCAGATCGATTCGGCCGGAACAGTTTCAGGACCGAAGAGCGCAAGCCGCCATGGAGCAGTTGGTGCTAGAAGCATTGCTTTGGGGATTGTCGAACCCAGATCGCTTTGCAGCTTGGTATGACGCCGCCCTCGAAGATCAGGGGTCAAGGGTCCCCAGGATGCGCGGGGTGGGCCTCGACGTCGAGCCTTCGCTACCCATGGAGGAGTGGCTTGCTCTCAGCGAGATAGTCCACGACTACGAACGTGAGGTCGGCCCGCTTCCGTCGATACCCCCTAGGCTGCTCGATGACGCTACGGCATTGGGATGGAAGATCTCGGACTAGCGATCCTGCGGGGTCGCCGAGACAAGGCCGACTAGCTCGCCCGAGTGCCCACGGGCCGCTCCCGTTCGCCTCCTCTTGACCTGAGGGACTGCGGGACGGCCCCCGGCTCCGCCTAGGCCGCGCATTTTAGATAAGAGCCACGCTGCCGTAGGTCTTCCTGGCGGCATCGTTGAGCGTCTTGCCGATCGACTCCACGAGGGCGATCACGTCGCTTGCATCCGTGCGCTTCATCTTGACCAGCTCGCCCGTGTGGACGATCCGGTGTCGCTTTTCAGTCCACCCGTCGAAGGTCGGTAGCGCAGCCGGGAACCTTGTGGAGTTGTATGACGCGTCGCTGAGTCCAAGCGAGCACCAGTCCGAGACCTGTCGGACGGCCTTTGCGCCGTGCATCGTCTTTGCCTGGAAATGAGCCTCGATTGCTTCGGACAGCGCTTCCTCGATTCCGCCCAGATACATGGCCCGTAGGACGAGACCTGGATTTTCCTTCGCTACGCGATCGAAGACGGCAGCCTCAGGTGAGACTCGGGCCATTCCAGGGAGTAGCTCGACGAGCAGTTCGGACAGGAAAGCATCGAGCGACCCAATCGTGAGCACAAGCACGGCACGAAGCAGCTCCTGCTCATGCGCCTTCGGCTTACCGACGGATCGTACTTTGCCGCCAGGTCGGTCGAAGAACTTGTCTAGAAGCGTGTCGCCGCGATTGAGACTCTTGCGCAGCCGTTTGAACGAGAGGGTCAGCTTGGGAGGTGCCATAGATCGGACAACGTAGCCCCCTGGCGGGCCGAGCGTTAGCAGGGCACTAGCAGAGGCACCTGTGAGACGCCGCAAGCCCGCTTCCCGAAAGGCTTCAGCGCAGATCCTTGTTCGACTCCATGTCGAACCACATCGCGAACAGCGTGAACTGCGAGCCGAAGATCAGCAGCAGCGCAACGAGCACGACGGTGCCGACGGACACCGCGTTGCCCATGATCCGCAAGACCACCTCTGCGATCCCGAGCCCGAGCCCGAGCAGGGTCATCAGGAAGCCGAAGGCGTAGAAGAAGACGAGCGGGTGGAAGTCCCGGATCACGTACTTCTCGCGCATCCGCCAGAAGAAGCCCTTCACGAGCAGCCACGAGATGCGCGGGATGACCTTCCGGATCTTGATGCCCGACTGCTCGCCGACGCCGTAGATCGGACGCGACGGGATGTCCCGCACTCGTGCGTTCCACACGTTCAGGTGCACGAGCATGTCGTTCGGCATCCCATAGCCGGGATAGATCCGTTCGAGATCGAGCTGCTCGAGGATCTCGCGGCTCGCGGCGGTGTAGCCGGACTGCGAGTCGGCGATGTGCCAGTAGCCCGACGCGATCTTCGTCAGAAAAGAGAGAACCGCATTGCCGAGATAACGGGAGCGCGGGATCACGCGCCAGGCCTCCCCGGAGATGAGGCGGTTTGCCTTCGCGTAGTCCAGTTCGCCACGTGCGACCGGGAGGGCGATCTTCTTCAGGTCGCTCGGGTCCATCTGATTGTCGGCGGCCATCACACACGCGACGTCGATCCCCTCGGCGAGTGCTCGCTGGTAACCCGTCACGATGGCCGCGCCCACTCCAGAGTTGCGCTCGTGCGTGACCACTTCGACGCGCGGATCTCCGGCCGCGCGGGCTGCTGCCGCCGTGCCGTCGCGGGAGGCATCGTCGACGACGAAGATCCGGTCGACGAAGTCCGGGACACCCTGGATGGTCGTCGCGACGAGAGCCTCTTCGTCGTACGCGGGAACGACGACCGCCACCGTCCTGCCTTCCAGCATTAGGGCGAGCGGCGGCGCATGAGCGGCTCCCACACGAGCGCCGCGAACAAACCCACGAGCAGCCCGAGGAAGGCCGCGACGACGACCGAGTTCCGGCGGCTACGCGCTGTCGTCTTCACAGCCGCCGCACGCGTGAGCACCTTCGGCCGCTCGACCTCTTCGGCCTGGATGAGGAGCTGCTTCGCCTGGAGCTCGTCGTCGAGGACGTCCGCGAGGTGGACACCGAACACCGCCTTCGAGGTCGCGTCGCCGGAGCTGCGGGCCTGCCGCTCGATCACGGCAACTTCCTGCTGATCCACGGTGACCCGTTCCTTCAGCGTCTCGATCTTGCGATCCGTGTACGGCGCGAGCCGCCCCACGACGAGCTGTGCCAGCGCGTTCGCGGCGACCTGCGCTTTCCGCCTGGTCGGCGCCTGCACGGTGATCTGAACGAGCGGGTTCGCGGTCGTGCGGACCGTCCCCGCTCCGGTGCCTGACGAGATCGTCTTCGTCGAGACGTGGCCCCGCAGGTCGCCCGCCCGCATCCCAGCCTGCGTTGCGGCCCGCTGGATCGAGTCCTCCGAGCGGACGATCGTGCCGACCGTCGACGGATTCGCCTGCGGCCCCTGGAGCAGGATGCCGCCGACGACGCTGTAGGGCGCACCGATGAAGACCGTCGAGCTCGCCTTCCAGACCTGGGAGCCCCCGAGGGAAATGAGATAGCCGATCAGAGCGCCGACCAGCAGCCCGGCGAGGGGAAGCCACCAGTGAGCGACGATCGCGCTCCAGTAGCGGCCGAGATCGACTTCCTGCTCGGCTTCGAGATCCATGTCCGGCGTGCTCAAGGCGCGGCGACTCTAACCGAGGCCCATTCCCACTGGGCCCGCAAGCCGTCTTCGAGTGCGGTTGTCGCCCGCCAGCCGAGGTCGTGCCCGATCCGCGTCGCGTCCGCAGCGGTGCGCCTCACATCGCCGGCCGCGGCCGGGCGCTCGACGAGGTCGAGGGTGCGGCCAGACACGCGTTCCAACGTCGCGATCGCCTCGCGCATCGTCGCCTCCTGCCCGCCGCCGACGTTGTAGACGGCGCCCGCGGGCGCGCGCTCCATCGCCGCAACCGTCGCCTCGACCCCATCCGCAACGTAGGTGAACGAGCGCGACTGGAGCCCGTCGCCGTAGAGCTCGAACGAGGAGCCGCGGGCGAGCGCGTCGACGATGCGGGCGAGCGCCATGTCTGGACGCTGGCGCGGGCCGTAGAACGTGAAGTAGCGCAGGACGACTGCGTCGAGCCTGAAGCCCTGCGCATAGGCGTGAGCGAGCTGCTCGCAACCGAGCTTCGTGATCCCGTACGGGGAGATCGGGCGCGGCTCGGTCTCCTCGGGCGTCGGATACCGCTCCGCATCTCCATAGATCGACGAGGACGATGCGAAGACGACTCGCGTGCCCGCCGCTGCGGCCGCCTCGAACACTCTGCGGCTCGCGAGCAAGTTGCGGCGCACGTAGTCCTCGAACACCTCGCCGAAGCTGCGCACGCCGGGCTGGCCGGCGAGGTGGAAGACACCGTCAACGCCGTCGAGGTCGAGGTCCTCTTCGGCGAGGTCGAGGCGCGCGACATCGAGCCCAGCCGCGTTCTCTTCCTTCAAGGCAGAGTCGTAGTAGTCCGTGAAGCAGTCGACAGACACAACTTCGTGCCCGCGCTCCGCAAGTGCTTCCGCGAGGTGCGAGCCGATGAACCCCGCTGCACCTGTGACGACGTACTTCATTCGGCGGGGGTGAGCGGTTTCAACGTCCCGTCGCCGTTCGGTGTGAGGCTGAGATCGGAGAAAAAGCGGGTCATGACGATGCCCTCGCGGAAGTCGCCCAGGCGCGGCTCGGGATGCTCGCCGCGCGCGAGTTCGAGCGCCAGCTCCGGATAGCGTCCCCCGGCCGCGAGTGGCAATGGGAAACCGCCGCCGAACCTCGTGTTGATGTCGGTGAGGTAATGCGACCCGTCGGCCTCGCGGAAACACTGGATGTTCGCCGGCCCGACGAGCTGGAGCTTCTCGGCAACGTCACGCCCCAGCTCGATCAGCTGCTCGTCGCGAATGCTCATCCCCTTGATCGACTCGCCGCCCTTCGACTCGATCATCGTGCGAGGGATCGCGTTGAGGCAGCGACCTTCGAGGTCGCAGAACACGTCGATCGAGAACTCCTCGCCGCCGAGACACGCCTGCACGATCGAGTCGACCGGCGTGTAGCCGAGGAAGAAGCCGAGCTGGGCGCGGTCGGCCGCGCGGTAGATGTGCCGGGAGCCGAAACCGTGTCGCGCCTTCACGAGCAGCGGAAACGTCGCGTCGTCGGGCACGCCGTTCGGCAGCCACGTCGGGGGCGACGCGATTCCACGCTCCTCGAAGAGAAGATGCGCCAGGTACTTGTCCTCGAGGCGCTCGACGATCTCCGCATCCGGGAGCAGCACCACCGCCCCGAGCTCGTCGCGCGAGCGCGCAAGCGTGACCTGATCGAGATCGGTCAGCGGCACGATCAGGCGTACGTCGTGCTGCTCGACGAGTGCGCGCAGCGCCGGGATGTAGTCCGGGTCGTCGATCCTCGGGACGAGCGCGTGCTCGTCGGCGTGGTAGAGCGCAGGCGCAAGCGGATTGGCGTCCACGGCGACGGCCGTTGCACCAGCGCGGCGGAATGCGCCCACGATGTCCACGCGCTGCCCGGCACATGTGAAGAGAACGGCCGTCACGGCGGTCAGTACAGCAGGAACGGCAGACTTGCGAGCGCCGAGGCGGCCAGGATCGCGGCCACGACGAGACGCGTGCGGCCGGGGAGCCTGTCGACCGCATAGCCGAAGGCGAGCGCCCAGGCGGGGGCCGTCGAGAGCATGTAACTCGCCTTCAGGACGTCCCCGTCCGGAGTGGGATAGCTGATCGTGAAGTAGAGGTAGCCGAGGACTCCGAGACCCGGCAGCAGAGCGGCCGGCAGGCGCGCCGGGAGGCGCCGTGAGCGCGCCAGGAGCACTGCCCAGCCCACGACCGCGAGCAGCGTCGGCAGGAGGCCCAGGATGCTCTGGAGCGCGCGGCTTCCTCGCCAGACGCCGAAGTAGTCCCCCCAGACCTCGCTGTAGGTCGTGGGGATCGCCTCGTTGCGGAAGTGCGGCCGAACCGGATCGGTGACGACCGCCGGCAGCCCGAGGCCGACGTAGAACTGCGCAGGCCGCCGGTCCCAGATGGCCTGGTGCTTCGTCGGCCGGTCGAAGACCGGATTGCCGTACTCGATCGCCTGCCGGACGTACCAGGGCGCCGTGACCACCACGGTTGCGA
>DAITAW010000114.1:0-7725 GCA_036824055.1 Gaiellaceae bacterium
CCGACTTCGGCGACTCGACCTGGATGACGAGGTCGACCGCGCCCATGTCGATGCCTAGCTCCAGCGACGACGTCGCGACGAGGCACGGAATCTGCCCGGCCTTCAAGAGCTCCTCGATCTCGACGCGCTGCTCGCGTGCGAGCGAGCCGTGGTGGGCGCGCGCGACTTCCTGCTCGGCCAGCTCGTTCAGTCGGAGCGCGAGCCGCTCGGCGAGGCGGCGGTTGTTGACGAACACGATCGTCGAACGGTGCTCCTCGACGAGCTTCAGGATCTCCGGGTAGATCGACGGCCAGATCGAGCTCTGCGATCCTTCGGAGCCGACGTCCTGAGACGCGCCCGGTTCGCGCATGTCCTCAACGGGCACCACGACCTTCAGGTCGAGCTCTTTCGCGACACCGGCGTCGACCAACTGAATCTCGCGCGCGCCCGAGACAAAGCGCCCGATCTCCTCCATCGGCCGCTGCGTCGCCGAGAGCCCGATGCGCTGAAAAGGCTCGTCAGTCAGCCGTCGCAGGCGCTCGACCGAGAGCGCCAGATGCGCACCACGCTTCGTGCCTGCGACGGCATGCACCTCGTCGAGGATCAGCGTGCGGACTCCCTTCAAGTTGTCGCGCGCGCGCGAGGTGAGCAGCAGGTACAGCGACTCCGGGGTCGTGATCAGGATGTCGGGCGGATTCCGCAGCATCGCTGCGCGTTCCTTCTGCGGTGTGTCGCCGGTGCGCACGCCGATCCGCAGCTCGGACTGGAGCCCCGCAAGCGGGCCGCGCAAGTTGCGCTCGATGTCGTAGTTCAGCGCCTTGAGGGGCGAGACGTAGATCAGGCGCAAACCCTCACCGGGCTCGGAGTTGAGCTTGTCAATCCCGTAGAGGAAGGCGGCGAGCGTCTTGCCGGAGCCCGTGGGGGCCTGGATCAGCGTGTCCTTGCCGCTCGCGATCGCGGGCCAACCCAGAGTCTGCGCAGGGGTCGGCGCGCCGAACGCTTCCTCGAACCAGGCACGGGTTTTCGGGCTGAAAACAGCGAGCGGATCCACCCGTCCAGGGTACTTGCGCGGGGGCGTTCAGCGTTAGTCTGGGCGCAGTGACGTACTCGGTCGGCGGGTCGTACTTCGAGAGCTGCAACTGCGATGCGATCTGTCCCTGCCGGATGGTCGACGGCGTCAAGGGCGGGCGCTCGACGCACGGTATTTGCATGGGCGCGCTTGCGTGGCTGGTGGAGGAAGGCCGCGTCGGAGATCTCGACGTCAGCGGCCTCGCCGCAGTCCTCGTCGTGCGCTACGACGACGACGAAGACGGCTCGCCCTGGACGATCGTGCTCCACATCGATGTCGCGGGAGACGAACGGCAGCGGGCCGCGCTCGCCGACGTCTTCCTCGGTCGGCTGGGCGGGCCCAAGGTCGGTGTGCTGCCGTGGGTGCGCAAGACGCGGCATCTGTTGGAGGTGCGCACAGATGCGATCGAGCTCGTGCCGGAAGGTGACGGTTACGTCTTGCGTGTCGGCGACGCGGTGCGCGCGCGGGCCACGCGTCCCGCAGCCGCCGACTCAGCAGTGCGCTGTGTCATTCCCGGGTACGACGAGCCCGGCCGGGAGCTCGTTGCCGACGAGCTCGTCGTGCACGACGACCCGTTGAGCTGGGACCTGACTGAGAACTGCGCCTTCGCGAGCCGGTTCGCGTACGCGTCGGAGTGACTCGCTACTTCCCGCCGTAGACGAAGTACAAGGTCAACGCGATCGCGAGCAGGATCACGAAGATCACGCCCAGGAAGATCGTGATGCCGGTGACGACGATCAGCGGCGTGCGGGCGCTAACGCCCTCCTCGGCCTCGTGCTCGAGGGCCCTTGCCGTCTCAACGGGATGCTCGACCGCGTGGACGACCTCTTTTGCCTTGTCCGCCGGATCGCCCATGACTCCCACCTACCCTAGATCGTCGTTGGCTACGCACAACTAGGATCTCGTCATGGCCGAGGCCTTGCATTTCACCGGCAACGACCAGGCGGACGCGCTGCTCGCCGAAGAGCCGATCGCGCTGCTCATCGGCTTCGCGCTCGATCAGCAGGTGACGGTGCCGACAGCCTTCGTGGGACCTCTCAAGCTCAAAGAACGCTTCGGGACGCTGGATGCGCGGGCGATCGCGCAGGCGGACCCGAGTGACCTCGAGGCGATCTTCCGCGAGAAGCCGGCGATCCACCGTTACCCGGGCTCGATGGCAAAGCGGGTGCAGGAGCTCGCGGCCGTGATCGACGACGAGTACGACGGGCGGGCGGAGCGGGTGTGGACCGATGCCGCGGACGGCGACGACCTGCGCCGGCGCATCGGCGCGCTGCCGGGGTTCGGGAAAATGAAGGTGACGTCGCTCGGCGCTGTCCTTGCGAAGCGCTTCGGAGTCGAAGCCGCGCAGGCCCTCGTCCCGAACCATCCCACGCTCGGCGACGTCGATTCGCTCGAAGCGCTCGAGAACTACCAGGCGAAGAAGCGCGCGCACAAGGCCGAGATGCGCGCGAAGCAGTCTTCCTGACGGTAGTGAAAGTCACCGCGGACGCCGCCCGGCGTTTCCTTGTCGCTCGTCAACTGCTCGCACCGGCGCGCTCGCTCGAGGGAGGTCCCGATGCAGTTCTGGAAGTCTTTCGGCGCCTAGGCTCGGTCCAGTTCGATCCGCTGGCCGTCGCGGGACGGAACCACGACCTCGTCCTGCACGCGCGCGTCGCCGGCTACGACCCGGCCTGGTGCGACCTGCTGTACGAACGCCGCGAGATCTTCGAGGCGTACAACAAGGGCCTCTCACTCGTACCGGTGAGCGAGTTCGCGTGGTTCCGCGGGAACCTGAGCCGCCACGCACCGCGGACACTCGCCGAGAACGCCGAAGTGGCCGCGCGGGTGCTCGAGCGGATCCGCGCCGAGGGCCCGCTGTCATCGCTCGACTTCGAGCGCCAGCGCGGAACGACGACCGACTGGTTCGGGGCCGCGACGAACGTCGTACGCGCCGTGCTCGAGGCGTATGCCGTCACGGGCGTGCTCGGCCTCGCGCGGCGTAACGGGAACCGAAGGTACTACGACCTGCTCGAACGGCTGCTACCCGCCAAAGCGCTTGCTCGCGAACTGCCAGTGGAAGAGCAACTGCGGCACAAGCTCCTGTCGCGCTACCGCGCACACGGTCTGCTCGGTGTAAGCGGTGCCGGCGATGTCTTCGGTGGTATCGGGCCCGCGAAGGCAGACGAGCGATGGCCGGGGTATCCAGGCCGGAACGCTCTCCGCGACGAGCTCGTCGAGCGCGGAGACATCGTTTCCATCGAAGTGGAGGGTGTCCGCGGAAAACGCTTCGTCATCAGTGAGGACGTCGAGCTGCTGCAGGCGCCGCCAGAGCCGCCGCCTTCTGTCGCGTTCATTCCCCCGTTCGATCCGATCATCTGGGACCGCGCTCTCCTCGGGAGCCTGTTCGAGTTCGAGTACGTCTGGGAGCTCTTCCTCCCACCGGCCAAGCGACGTTGGGGCTGGTACGTGCTGCCGATCGTTTTCCGGGACCGCTTCGTCGGCCGGATCGAACCGCGCATCGACCGGAACGAGGCTCGGGTGGACGTGCTCGATGTCTGGTGGGAGGAAGGGTTCCTGCCACGGCGCGTTGAAGGGTTCGTCGACGCGATGCGCGACGCCCTGCGCGCGTACCTCGGCTTCGCGGGCGCCGCTAGGCTCGCGTGGGCGCCGCACCTCGGCACGGAGAAGCGGCTCTTCCTCGACTCTACGATGTCGACGTGACTGCCACTCTCACCAGGGAAGAGCTCGAGGCCGCGAACTGCTGGGAAGCCGACGACCAGGTCCCGCGGCGGCCGAAGCTGACCGAGTTCCGGCGCAGGCTGCGCTATCACCAGGCACAGTGGCGTGAGGCCAACGGGCATCCGATTGGTTCCCAGCCGATCGCGCCGCGACCCAACGCTGGGCCCGCGCGCCTCGTCGGGAGCCGCCTGCAACTCGCCTACGCCAGAGAGACCGGCGCGAACTTCCTCACCGCCGGCGCACTCGACGCGGCGAGGGCCCGAACCTCCATCATCGAGCCTCACCAAAGCTTCGACCACCAGCGACTGTGGGCCGACCTCCTGTCGTCGGTGTCCATGGCCTTCAACCTGTTCGGCGACCCGGCCGCCGACTTAGGGCTCGCGAACCACGCCCTCCATACCTGGTGGCCGGACGCACCTGGCACGGTCGGCGAGGTCCGCTTCGCGCACTCGCCGGGGCGGCTCGATCCGGCGTGGCTCGGCAACCTCGTCGCGTTCGACGTCGCGTTCGTGCTCGACCTCGGCGACGGCACCCAGGGGATCGTCGGCGTCGTGACCGCGTACCACCAGGTGAACAAACCGCAGCCGCCGAAGCCGACCCGGCTGTCGCGGTACCGCGAGATCACCGACAGGTCGGCCTTCTTCGGTCCGGCGGCGATCGACGCGGTCAACGGGACGGAGCTCATCCACATCTGGCTCGACCACCTGCTGGTTCTGTCGATGCTCCAGCACCCGAGCCGGGCCTGGCGCTGGGGCCGACTCATCGTCGTTCATCCCGCCGGAAACTTGGACTTCGCCGATGCGTGTTCCCGCTACCGGGCGTTACTCGTCGATCAGTCGACGTTCGCGTCCGTGACCGTCGAGGAGCTCCTCGACGCCCATGTCTTCCCAGTGCAGACGACCGCCGCTCTGCGCGATCGGTACCTACCCTAGAGCCAGATGCCCGACACCCTGATCGACGTTCAGACCCTCACCGACGGGGGCCAGACAGCGCTCGACATCGCGCGCAAGATCGCCGCGTTCTTGGACGGAGCGAAGGAGACGCTCGAGCTCGCGCTCTACGACGTCAGGCTCCAGGACGGGACGGGCGACATCGTCCGCGGCGCGCTGGTGGGTGCGCACGAGCGTGGAGTCCACGTCCGGCTGGTCTACAACGTCGACGAGGTCGACGAGCGTCCTCCCGTTCCGCCGCCTCCGACGACGGAGCCCGATCTGATCGAGTCATTGCCGTTCGAGACCGCGGCAGTTCCGGGCTGGCCGGATCTGATGCACCACAAGTACATCGTGCGCGACCGCGACGCGGTTTGGAGCGGCTCGACGAACTGGACCGACGATTCGTGGACGCGCGAGGAGAACGTCATCGTCATCGTCGAGTCGACCGGTGTGGCGATTCGCTTTCAGGAAGATTTCTCGCAACTGTGGAAGAAGCGCAACGTCGAGGCGTCGGGCAAGGTCGCCAGCGATCCGATCCGCGTCGGCGACGCGCAGGTGGGCACGTGGTTCTCCCCGAAGCGCGGGGAGAAACTCGCGCATCGCATCGCGGATCGGATCGGAGCTGCGAAGAGCCGTGTGCGCGTCGCCTCGCCGGTGATCTCGTCGGCCCCGATCCTCGGCACCCTCGCCGAGGTGGCGGCGGACGGCAAAGTCGATCTGGCGGGCGTCGTCGATGCGACGCAGATCGCCGAGGTGCTGGAGCAGTGGCGGCGGAACGGGAACATGACCTGGAAGGGCCCGTCACTGCGGTTCCTGCTCAACCGAGCGACGTTCTCCGGGAAACGTTCGACTCCCTACGCGCCCGGCTCGGTGCACGACTACATGCACGCCAAGGTGACGGTCGCCGACGACACCGTGTTCATCGGCAGCTTCAACCTCTCGCACTCGGGCGAGACGAACGCGGAGAACGTGCTCGAGATCGAAGACGCGGGGCTCGCCGAGCGGATGGCCGGGTTCGTCGATTCGATTCGGGCGCGGTATCCGGCGCTAACGCTGGACTAGTTCGCGCGGATTCGGCAGCGGCGTGAGAAGCGGCTCGACCTTCTCGCGCAGATGCTCGTAGTCGGGCGGGAGGGACAGTCGCTCGCCGAGGGTTTCCAGCGGCTCGTCGACGGTGAAGCCCGGCCCGATCGTCGCGATCTCGAAGAGGACACCGCTCGGCTCGCGGAAGTAGACGGACTTGAAGTAGAAGCGGTCGATGACGGGCGTCGGATGCGCACCGCTGGCGGCGACTTGCTCCCGCCAGGCCTCGTGTTCCTCGGGCGGCGAGGCCCAGGCGACGTGGTGGACGGTGCCGGCGCCTGGAATGCCCGTGTCCGCGGGCGGAATGTCGTATGCGTATGTGGATCCGCGCCTCGCGCCGCGGACCTCCCAGCTCCTGTCGCCCTTCGGTTCGAAGGCGAGCGTCTCTTCGAGGAAGCGGCGGCTCTTCTCCGGGTCGGCGAAGGCGCGCACGCTGTCGAATCCCTGCAGCGCCAGCTCGGACGGGATCTGGGGGTGGTCTGCGATCAGCGGCGCGTCATCCGTGTGTACGACGGCCATCTCGAGGCCGAGGCCTTCCGGGTCCTCGAAGCGGAGCCCGGTGTCGGCGCGCTGCGTCGGAACGTTTTCCGCTGCGAGCCGCTCCTCCCAGAAGTCGAGCGCCTCGTCGGAGGCGACGCGGAAGACGATCCTGTGCACCATCCCCTCGCCTGCACGCCCGCGGCGAGCGTGCGGATACTCGAAGAACGTCAGGTCACTCCCAGCGCTTCCCTTCTCGTCCGCGTAGAAGAGGTGGTAGACGGTCGGGTCATCTTGGTTGACGGATTTCTTCACCAGCCGGAGGCCCAGGACACGAACGTAGAAGTCGACGTTGCCCGGGGCGTCGGCGGTGATGCAGGTGACGTGGTGGATTCCTTCGAAGCGCATCGCTAGCAACGGACTGTACCGCGGCCGTCATGATCCAGGCATGGCGTTGACTGCGCGCGTGCGTCCGGCCGCCGGCGAGCCCGAGGGGGCGCTGGTCTTGTTCCACGGACGCGGTGCGGACGAGAACGATCTCTTTCCCTTGCTGGCTGCCCTCGATCCGGAGCGGCGGTTCGTCGGCGCGACGCCGCGAGGGCCGCTGTCCTTGCCGCCGGGCGGCGCGCATTGGTACGTGCTCGGCGGGATCGGGACGCCGGAGACGTCGACGTTTCAGGCGAGCTACGCCGCGGCGTCGGAGTGGCTGGACGGTTTCCTCGCGGAGCATGGGCTCGGTCACGACCGGCTGGTACTGGGCGGGTTCTCTCAGGGCGGCGTGATGACGTACTCGTTGGGGCTGGGCCGTGGGCGGCCGCGGCCGACTGCGCTCACCGTGTTCAGCTCGTTCATCCCTGCCGTCGAGGGGTTCGAGCTCGATCTGTCACCGCCGCTGCCGCCGGTCGCGATCGGTCATGGCACGTTCGATCCGGTCATCGGAGTCGAGTGGGGCCGGCAGGCGCGTGAGGTACTCGAGGCCGCGGGTGCGGAGGTGCTGTATCGCGAGACGCCGATGGACCACCAGATCGATCCACAGTTCGTGCTCGAGGTCGCGGCGTGGTTGCGGGGTGTCATTCCGCCTCGCGGATGAAGGCGGCGAAGTTGGTGCGAGCGCGCTGCACGCGACGGCCGAACGAGTAGAGGATCATTGTCGAAAGTTCGGGGCCTTTCGTGGTCACGCCCATCGTCTTCCGGTAGCTACTCCAGTTCCAGTCGGCTACGGTCTCGCACAGCCGCGCGCGGACTGGGTTGAGGAGGATGTAGCGCGCGACTTCAAAGAGGTGGTCGTCGGTTTCGACCAAGGCCGACCAGAAACGGCGCTCGAAGACGTGGCCCTCGTAGCCGTGCCGCCAGTCATACCACTGTCCGTAGCAGCCGTTGAGTTAATGGTTCTTACCCAGTCCAGACTAGGCCCCGGGGCAGCACTCGCTCGCCGGGGAGTGGTGACTGTCTGCTCGCACCGCCTCG
>DAITAW010000215.1:0-1682 GCA_036824055.1 Gaiellaceae bacterium
ATCGGTCCCACCCGGTCGCAAGGATGAGGCCGCCGGCGAGCGCCGCGGCACCGAAAGCCGCGACGTCCGTCAGGACGTGGAGGAAAGCCCCGCGGATGTTGAGGCTCTCGCGGCTGGCCCGCGCCAACAAGAGGCTCGCCACAAGACTCACCGCGACACCCGCGAGGGCGACTGCGAGCACCAGCCCGCCGCGGACGACGTGGGGATCGAGGAGACGATGTACCGCTGACCAGACAACCCAGAGCGCGATCAGTCCGAGCGTGATGCCGTTGGCCTGCGCCGCCAGGATCTCGAGGCGCGAGTAGCCGAAGGTCCATCGGCCGGCCGCGGGCCGGGCCGCCATGGTGGCCGCGACGAGAGCGAAGCCCAGCGCGGCAGCGTCGGTGAGCAGGTGCCCGGCATCGGCGAGCAGTGCGAGCGAATGCCCGATCATCCCGGCGACCACTTCTCCGGCCATGAGCGCCAGGACGAGCACGAGCGCGAGCGTCAGCGCCCTGCGGTCCGAGGCGAGCCGGTGATCGTGATGGTGGTGCATTCCGAGAGGTTAGTCAGGGCCGCCGTCGGCGGCCCCTCGCTGTCAGTGGGCGGTGACGGGATCGAACCGCCCATTCGGAAATCGTCGGATTGAATCTCTGCTTTCAGGTGTTGGGGAGGAATCCCCACCCTCACGACCAACGCACGGAGATCTCTTCCCCGGAACTGAGGTTTTCCTCTACATCGGCTTGCACGGCGGTGCAACCCCTCCCGGACTTTAAGCTTCGCGGTCCGATGCCGGGCGGGCCACTCAGCCGCGGGAATTCCGCCAAGCTCTACTGCTTGCAGCTGATCGACGACGCCGCCGCTCAGACGGACGGCGAGTTCCGCGTCCTGGATCTCGGATGTGGGACGGGTTCCAACTTCGTGGAGCTGTTGCGTCGGCGACCGAACGTGCGATACATGGGAGTCGAGCCGTCACGGCCCGTGACGGAACAAGCGCGGCGGACGTTGCCGGATGCAGAGATTCTCAACCAGACGGCGTATGGCATTCGCGTCGAGCCTGCGCACGTTGTCGTCTCCTTCAGTGTGCTGGAGCACGTCGTGGACCGGGCGCGCTACTTCGAAGCAATCCGGGCGAACCTGCGGCCGACCGGTCGCGTCTACTTGAACTACGACTCGGGCCACTTTGTCGCCGATGCCAATCTGATCGAGCGAGCGAAGACGTTGGCTTCACAAGTTCTCGCGCGAATCGGCTCAGAATCACGTTACCGGGCGCGTGTGCGCGACGATGAGTTCCGGGCGCTCGTGGCGGACGCCGGGCTGGATATCGTGGAAGACAAGGTCTTCAACACCGACGTCAAACGACTTTACCCCCTGGTTCCCGAGCAGCGTCGCGACGTTTTCATGGAGCGGTGGCTCGCGTTCGAATTGGAGCTGAATGAGCTGGGGGTCGAGTATCGCGACGAGCTAGCTTCGCTCTTCCGGACGAGGAACGTCGTTCTCGGCAACCACCCCCAGCGCGTTCTCGCTGACGGCTAGGTATCAGCTTCTATTGTCCCGACGTGGCTAATGATGCGAGACAGGGCGAGGTAGACGACGGTGATGCGCCGAGCCCACCCGAACGAAAGGTCGTGGCTTTGCGGCCCTTTCGTTAGTGGGCGGTGACGGGATCGAACCGCCGACCTCCTGCTTGTAAGGCAGGCGCT
>DAITAW010000216.1:0-1674 GCA_036824055.1 Gaiellaceae bacterium
AAGCCCACCGGCCCGATCCTATCCCGCCGGTTCAGGCCCAATGTCCTCGCGGCCACACGGAGCGTCACGCTCTTTCCAGACAGGCATCAGTCGCCTCGGCCAGTGTTGCTCCCGTGTCGGGCCAGGTTCTGCGACGCCAGCGCGTCGTCAGGGGACGCAGCTTGAACCAGCGCGATCTCGCGGGCAAGCTGAGAGAGGCGGCCGAGGCCGCCTCTCTCTTTTCTTCCCCCAGACGGGAAGGCGGTTCAGAGTCACCACTTCTGTCAGACGATCTTGGCGTGCGGGTGCGCGGCCTGGATGTCCGTGGGCTTGCGGTTGGCGGCAGTCGGGGCGAGATACCGGTACTGCGCAAAATCGCAGACGAACGTGTGCGAAAGGCCGAAGGAGACTGCGGAAGGGAGGAAGCTGAGGGAGGCAAGTGGGAAGCCAACGAGGTAGGGGTCCGGCCTCGCAGTTGGCATAAGTGCGACCCGGACGGGGCGGTAGGTGTGCGCGTCGACGAAGTAAAGCGCGATCGTTTGCGGGTGCCCGAAGGGATTCGAGGTCACTCGAATCCGGAGCACCTCGTGCCCCCGCAGCGTCGTCGTGCCGTCGAGCTGTGCGCGGCCGGATGTGAGGGCTTTCTTGATGAACGCGGCGGGATCGAGATTGGACTGCGAGACCGGGCCATAGAAGCTCACCGGATCGAGAACGTGGTCAGAGAAGGCGTAGCTCAGGCCTGTCACACCTCCCAGCGTCCCTCCTATATCCCCTCGCTGAGGGCCGTCGAAGGTCACGCGGAAGCGATGGGGGGATGCCCCGTCGAGCCAGACGCGGACATGGGTGACCCCACCTCGGGCGCCCGAGATGCTCGGGTGAACGGCGATGCTCTCGTAGAGAATCTGTCCCGAGGTCGGGGCTGCGATGGCCGCCGCCGCGCGCTCCAGGATCGTCGGGCCTCCTCGCCAGGGCGGTGCGAAGGTGAGGGTTACGACCGCGCCCGCAGCGACCGTTGCGCCCAGAAGCGGCACACCCCGCCCCGAACGCCACGGCACGCGCCGCCGCGCGAGCGGTGGCAGATGCGGTCGTAGCTCCTCGACCTGCACGGCGAGCTCGTCACGCATGGTCGCGGTCACCGGGTTCCGCCGAGCGAGCAGCTCGAGCGCGCCACCGTTGGTCATGTCTCCTCCTCCGGTCGAAATCGCACGGTCGGGCTCGGCTCCGCCGCTGCCAGCGCGCGGGTAAGTCGGCGACGGGCGCGGTGCAGCCGGAGCCGAACCGCCACCGCACTGCAGCCAAGGATCTGCGCCGCCTCGACGGACGTCAGACCGTCCCAGGCCACAAGCAGCAGCGCTTCTTGGTCGCGCAGGCGCAACTGGCTCAGCGCGTCCAAGACCGGATCATGCTCGGGCTGCGTCGCGAACAAGAGCGGCCGCTCGAGGATCAAGCGCTCCACCAGAGCGCCTTGCCGACGAGAGCTTCGACGCTGGTTCGCGAGAACCCGTCGGGCGATGGCGAGCAGCCACGCACGCGGCTCGTCGGGCACCTCGTCGAGACGACGCCAGACGACCAGGAACGTCTCCGCCAGCCCGTCGTCGGCGACCTCACGCGTCGTGCGACGCCTCAAATAGGCGAGCACGTCGACGCCGTAGCAGCGGTAGACCCGATCGAACCGCTCCTGCCGCTCCGACTCGT
>DAITAW010000027.1:0-30317 GCA_036824055.1 Gaiellaceae bacterium
GACGAACACCAGGCTGGCGACGGCCCCAGACAGACCGACCCGCCAAGTCTCACAGTCCCTGGACGCGGCCAGCCCCGCCATGGCCCGAGCTGGTCGGACGGGACCTGGAGTTCGCGCCGAGAGTGTGACGTTGTATCCACGAGCGCCTCAGGGCGGCTCTACGGCCTCAGAGCCGTTTCTAACGGCGCCGCGGTCATAAGCCGATACAGACTCGATGAGCGCCGTACCCACGACGCCCGCTCAGACTGCGGCCGAGGCCGTTGCGTTTCCCCGCGTGCTCGCGCGGTCCCTGGCCCTGCCGCTGATCTTCGTCGCGGCCACGGCCTACCACTTCCTGCAGTCGCGTGGACACGCGACGACGACCGTGTTCAACGACGAGCTGCTCTACGCAAAGCTTTCGCAGTCGATCGCAGCGGGACACGGACTCTCGATTCGCGGCGAGCACTTCTTCTTCCCTGCGCCGCTCGCCTCGCTCGTGCAGGCGCCCGCGTGGCTGCTCTCCTCGATGCCCGATGCGTACGCCGCGGCCAAGCTCATCAACGCGGCCGTCATGTCGGCAGCTGTCTTCCCGGCGTACTGGCTGGCACGACAAGTCGTTCGCCCGTCGTTCGCGCTGCTCACCGCAGCTGCTGCGGTCGCGACGCCCGCGATGTTCTACCACGGG
This sequence comes from Gaiellaceae bacterium, assembly GCA_036824055.1. Taxonomy (GTDB): domain Bacteria; phylum Actinomycetota; class Thermoleophilia; order Gaiellales; family Gaiellaceae; genus 3-1-20CM-4-69-9. Next base: position 665 of record DAITAW010000027.1, read on the forward strand.
TATCTCATGTCGGAAGCGCTCGCCTATCCGGTCTTCCTGATCACCGTCGCCGTCCTTGCGCGCGCGCTCGCCGGACGATCCAATCGGCTTGCGCTCGAGGTCCCGGCCGTCTGCGTGCTTGCCATCGCAACGCGGGTGCAGTTCCTCGTCCTCCCAATCGCGTACCTCGTCGGCGTCGCCGTCTGCGGACGAGGCTCGTATCGCCGCCACCGCATCCCTGCAGGACTGACAGCGCTGCTCGTCGTCGCGCTCGTCGGCCTACCCGGCGTCCTGGGTCAGTACGGCCAGGCGAACACACAGGTCGGCCACGCACCCGGCGCGATCGCACACTGGGCACTCACCAACGGAGTTCTCTTGCCCTACGGCCTCGGGCTGGCGATCGTGCCGGGCGCACTGTTCGGGCTCTCCCTGATGTTCGGCCGCCCACGCACGCCGATGGAACGAGCACTCGCACTGCTCACTGTGCTCAGCACGGTCTTCTTCCTCGGCCAGGCGTCGCTGATCGCAGCCGGGGAAGCGCACAGGCCGTTGGAGCGCTACCTCTTCTACATCACGCCGCTCTTCTTCCTGGCGTTCTTCGCGTACGCGGAGAGAGGCGCACCGCGCCGGTTCCTCTGCGCGGGTCTCGGCTGCATCGGAGCCCTGCTCCTCTCTAGCGTCTCTCTGCCGGGGATGACCGGCACGGCCGCATTCTTCTTCGACGCGCCGACGCTGACGGGATTCGCGCGCGCGGCCTACTACCTCGGCCTCCCTAACGCATCGCTGCTCTACGCCGTCGTCCCGCTGGCGCTTGCGCTGGTCGCCTTCGCGCTCCCGCTGTCTCGACGCGGCGTGCCGCAACTTTTCGCGCTGCTCGCCATCGGCCTCTCGCTCGCGGCGGGCGCGGCCGTCTATGCGACGGACCGGCTCGCGACCGGCTGGGACGCGCGCACATTCGGCGCTCAGCCGCAGGACTGGCTCGACCGCTCCGGTCTCGGGCCGGCGCGCTACCTCTCGCTCCCGGAGAGCAACGACTTTCTCGGCACGCAGCTCGAGACCTGGAACCGAAATCTTCGCGGCATCGTCGTGCTGGGCAAGTCCGCTCCGGATCCGTATCCGGTCGAGGTTGCCGGGGTCGCCCCGGACGGGACGCTCGTAATCGCCGGCCGCCCGACGCGGTCGCAGGTGCTCGTCGTCAACGTCTTCGGCTCCGCCATCGATCTCCAGGGACGCGTTGTCGCCCGGCCACGGGACGGCCTCATCGCCTACCGGATTCCCGCGAATGCGCATGTCCGCTCGCTCGCACGCGGTCTCTCACCTGACGGCTGGACCGGAACGCAACTCGAATACCGGGTCTGGCCGCAGCGAGCCGGTCGTTACGAGCTGACCTTGTCGCTACCCAAGGGCGAACTGCCGAGGAAGGCGACGCTGAGCACCGGCGGCGAGAAACGCCACGTCATCGTCCGCGCGGCCCACAAGCTACGCCTGAGCATCCCAACGACAGGCACGCCGCTGCAGCTTTCCGTAGACGTGAAAGGCTCACCGCTCGGCGGGCGGATTCTGGGCGCGCAGGTCCTCGCGCTGCGCTTCGTGCGGGCCTAGACCGAAGCGGCCGAAGCAACGCCGGCCGCGTCACGCAGCGCGTCCGCCTTGTCGGTGCGCTCCCACGTGAAGTCTCGGTCCTCGCGGCCGAAGTGGCCGTAAGCGGCCGTCTTGGTGAAGATCGGCCTTCGCAGGTCGAGATCGCGCAGGATCGCCGCCGGGCGCAGGTCGAAGTGCTCGCGCACGAGCGCTTCGAGCTGGTCGACCGGAATGTGCGCCGTATTGAATGTCTGCACCGCGATCGAGACCGGGTGCGCGACGCCGATCGCGTACGCGACGTTGACCTCGCAGCGATCGGCGAGCCCGGCCGCGACGATGTTCTTCGCGACATAGCGCGCGGCATACGCCGCCGAGCGGTCGACCTTCGTCGGGTCCTTGCCGGAGAACGCACCGCCGCCGTGTCGCGCGGCGCCGCCGTAGGTGTCGACGATGATCTTGCGTCCCGTGAGGCCGGTATCTCCCATCGGGCCGCCCAGCACGAACTTCCCGGTCGGGTTCACGAACACGAAGTCGCGATCGTCCATGAGTCGCTTCTCGTCGTAGAGATCCGCGGGCAAGATTGGACGGAGCACTCGCTCGACGATGTCGGGCTTGATCAGATCCTGGGAGGAGATGCCGTCGGAGTGCTGCGTCGACACGAGCACGCGCTCGATCTCCACAGGATGCTGCCGCCCGTCGTCGTCGATCTCGTAGCGCACCGTCACCTGCGCCTTGCCGTCCGGCCGCAGGTACGGGAGCTCACCCGCCTTCCGCACCTCGGCGAGCCGCTTGCAGATCTTGTGCGCAAGCATGATCGGAAGCGGCATCAGCTCCTTCGTCTCGTTCGACGCGTAGCCGAACATCATCCCCTGGTCGCCGGCGCCGATCCGGTCGAGCGGATCGTCGTCACCCGGGTCGTGCTGCATCTCGTACGACGAATCGACGCCCTGTGCGATGTCGGGTGACTGCTCGTCGAGCGCGACCACGACACCGCACGTCGTCGCGTCGAAGCCCCACTCCGAGTGCGTGTAGCCGATCTCCGAGATCCGTTCGCGCACGAGCTTGGGAATGTCGACGTAGATGTCGGTGGAGATCTCGCCCGCGACGACGACGAGGCCCGTGGTGATCAGCGTCTCGCAGGCGACCCGCGCTTCAGGATCCTTCCGCAGGACGGCGTCGAGGACCGTGTCCGAGATCTGGTCGGCAACCTTGTCGGGGTGCCCCTCGGTGACGGATTCGGAGGTGAACAGGAACTCGCGGCCGGCCATGACGGGCCACAGGCTACCCGGAGCAGCTACTGGATGCGCAAGAAGAAGCTGACCTGGATCTCGTGCGAATGGCTGACCGCGTATTCGACCGCCGAGCGCAGCGGCTTCAGGTTCTGCGCGACAGCGGCCGGGAGCCGCGTCTTGCCGAGCCGCTCGATCAGGGGGATCGTGCTGTGGATGTCGACGTAGAGCACGACCTGCGGCTTGGCGGGAAGACCCGAGCTCTGCGCGGCGTCCTGGTACTCCTGGCTGTCGGTCAGCACCTTGCCGCCGTTCTTCGCGAACGCGATCCCCGACGGCTGGTTCGTGACGAAGAGCTTGCCCTTGATGTTGGCGTAACGCACCGTGACAGGGCCGGTGCCGATCACGCGAACCGGTACGCCGGCGATCACCGAGCGGTGCATCCGGCCACCGAGCTCTTTCGCAAAGCCGCGCAGGACGCGATCCAGAGCCGCGGCTCCGTCGACGCCGCCGTCCGGCGCCGCGATGAACGTCACCTCGGGCAGATCGCCTGAGCCATCGCGAACGTAGAGCGCGTTCTCGCCCGCCATGATCGTGCCGAGCTGCCGAAGGGCGTCGCCGAGCCCCTTGAAGCCGGGCTGCTGCAGGATCGGATTGTTGCCCAGCCCGCCGAGCGCTCCCTTCGAACCGTGGAAGGCGAGATAGAGGAGCGCGTCTTTCGGCACGAGCTTCTGCAGGCTGCCGTTGGAGGCGTACTGGCTGACTTTCCCGAACTCCTTGCCCGGTGTCCCGTGGATGGTCGTGTCCCACGCGATGCCGTCGGACTTCGCCCGCAGCGACAAGACGAGCCAGTCGAGCGTTCCGAGCTTCTGCAAGGACGGCCCGGCGCCGGTGCCGAGGACGTTCCGCGCCGACGCCATCACCTGGGCTCCGTTCACGTACGCCCGGAGCACGCCGGCACCCGCCTTACCCATCGCCGAGGAAAAGGTGCTGTCCTCGGAAAGCATGCTCTTCGCCGAATCACTCGCCTGCGTGAACGCGTCGATGGCGGCTTGCTTGTCGGACATCACGGTCCAACCGTGAAACGTCTCGTAGACGAGCCGGCTCGACGGGTCTGTGGCATTGCCCTTCTTCACGGCCCGCTCGAATGCGCCCTCGTCCTTCGGCTTCATCAGCGCGACCGTTTCGTCCGGGTGCGCGAAATCCAGCATGACCACGTCGAGCTCCGGGCCGAGCGCGGGCTTGAGGTCACGCTCCCAGTCGAGCCCTTTCTTCGTCAGCTGCTGCTTGGTCGAGTCGACGGCCTTCTGCTTGTCCGGGAACTTGCTCGCAAGGGCGTTGACCGCCTGCCACTGAGCAGAGCCGGGATCGGAATCGATGACGACGAACAGCCCCGCGGAAGCAGGGATGAGGTCGGCAGCGCCGGCGCTCGGGCTCGACGTTCCGCCACAGCCCGCAAGCACGAGTGCGAGCCCGGCGAGGAGGACGCCGAGCCTGAGCACTACGGAATCGTGAGCCGGGCTTCGAGCCTGCTGATCGAACCGGAACGCGCGCCGAACGCGACGAGCGTCCCGAACTTCTCGAGCTTTGGAGCCGGCACAGGCTTGGACTGGCCGTTTCCCGTCAGGGAAGCGAGCGCCTGCAGGATCGGCGTCAGCCGCTGAATATCCGCATATGCCAGCCACGTGACCTCGGCGGGAGCATCGGCCGCGGCGAGCGCATCCTCGAACGGCTGATCATCGACGAGGGAGCCGGTGCCGGGACTGGTCCCGGCGGCCGCGTTGGTCAGGATCACCTTGGCGCCGTGCCGCTCGACGCGAAGCGGCAGCACTTTCGCGGCCTTCGCCGCAAGGGCTCGGAGGGACGTCATCGCCGCCTCGGGCTTGGCCGACTGGACTTCGAGCGTGACCACCGGCAGCAGCGTCCCCGGGAGCAGATAGAGCACGCCTTCGCCGCCGAGCGAGCTCAGACCGCCGAGGAACGGCGGGAGTGCGGCACCCAGAGTGGGCTCGGCCTTGATCCGTGCGAGCAGCAGATTCACGTCTTTGAACGAGACCGCGAGGATCGCGCCCGAGGGAACGTCGTGAAGCAGCGCCGGCCGGTAGGCCGCAGGTGTCGACGCGCCTACAGCGCGTACGTCCACATGCAGCGCGCTCTTGTCGACGTTGATGCCCGCTGCGACCCAGCGCGGCGATCCGGTTACGCGGACGAGCGCGCGCAACTCTGCCGGCAGCTGTGCCACACCCGACCCAGTCGCGTAAGCCGTTGCGAATGAAGCGTCCTGGACCTGGGACATCGCGCTCTTGAAATCTCCGCTGTCGGCCAACGAGTTGCCGGAGTTGGCGTTACGAACCGATTGGAACGCTGTGGCCGAATCCGCGACCACGGACCAGCCGCCGATGCTCTCGACGGTGTAGTGCTCGGCGCCCTGGTCGAACTGCTTCGCGAGCGCCTCCAGCTTCGCCACGTCGGTCGGTTGCACGATCGCGACGGCCTCGGGCTTCCCGTTGTCGATCCCAAGGACCGCGAGATTTACCCGGTCGCCGAGCGCCGGCTGGACGTCCCGCTTGTAATCGAGCTTGCTGTCGAGCGGGCCGAACAGATCGGTGAGGACCTGCCAGGACTGCGATTCGAGATTCGCGTCGGCACTGAGGTACGCGAGAGCGTTCGCCGGGACGAGGCTTGCCGCGTCGGTTCCAGATGACGCTCGGGTTGCGGCGGTGCTGCTACCGCAACCGGATGCGATGAGCGCGAGGCCGAGAGCGAGCGTTGCGAGAACGGCACGCATCGCCCCTCATCGTAGTCCTCACTCGTCCGTCGGTTGGCGTCCCATCAGGCTGGCCAGCAGGCGGTCGAGGCTTTCGCCGCCCAGGACTCGGCAGACGCCCTCGGTGATCGGAAGCTCGACGCCCACCCTGTGCGAGAGGTCTCGGAGGACGGGCGCGGTCGTCAGGCCCTCGACGACCTGGCCGATCTGGGACGCGGCTTCGTCGGCGCTCGCTCCCTGGGCGATCAGCTCGCCCGCTCGGCGGTTGCGCCCGTACCCGGAGTAACAGGTGACGTTCAGGTCGCCCATGCCGGCGAGACCGGAGAAGGTCTCAGGCTCTGCGCCGCAAGCCTCGCCGAGCCGGGCCATCTCGACGAGCCCGCGCGTGATCAAGCTCGCCTTGGCGTTGTCGCCGAGACCGAGCCCGTCCACGCCGCCGGCGGCGAGGGCGATCACATTCTTCGCCGCCGCGCAGAGCTCGACCCCCACCACGTCGTCGTTCACATAGACGCGGAAGACCATCGAGTTGATCGCTTCCTGGAGACGCTCGGCGAGCTCGCGATCCTGGCTCGCGATCACGGTCGCGGACGGCAGGCCCTGCGCGATCTCCTCGGCCATGTTCGGCCCCGACAGCACCGCCACCGGCCGGCCTTCCACACGTGTCGACAAGCGGTTTCCCGTCGCCGGGTCGAGGCCCTTCGTCAGAATCAGCACGGGCGCGCTGCCGGGCAACGCCTCCGCCACCTCGGCGAACGCGCGACTCGGAACCGCCAGCACGACGAGATCGGCCTCAGCGATCCGTGCGTTCTCGATCGTCGCCGCCTCGACCCCCCGGAGATCCGTCGTCGTGAGGTAGCGCGGGTTGTGGCCCGTCTCGGCGATCGCGCGCACCTGCTCGGGGTCGCGACATGCGAGCGTGACCTCGTGGCCGCGGTCCCGCAGGAGGGCCGCGAAGGCGGTTCCCCACGATCCTCCTCCGACGACGACGGCTCTCACCACGCCATCCTGACTGTCAGCGCGGCACGAAGTCGATCGTGACGGGTACGCCCTCGAGCTCGAAGCGGTCGCGCAGCTGATTCTCCACCCAGTACCCGTAGTCGCGGGTGACGAGAGTCGGATCGTTGACCGAGAAGCGGAAACGCGGGGGCCGCGCGGAGACCTGCGCGCCGTAGAGGAGGTTCAGGCTCCGGCCCTCGCGCGACGGTGCCTGGCGCGACTCGCGGAGCTCCGCCAGGAAACGATTGAGCTCGGCCGTCGGGACACGAGCGGTGTGCTTGTCGTAGAGCTTCTCGATCGCGTCGAGCAGCCGCTCGACTCCCCGGCCGGTCTTCGAAGAGACGGCGACGTGCGGAGGACGCTGGCGCAGCCGCCGCTCGAGCTCGGGCCTGATGTCTTCGATGCCGAGGGTCGTCGCGTCCCACTTCGAGAGCACGACGATCGTCGAGTCCTGTGCCTTCCGCGCGATGTCGGCAACGGTGAGATCGTGGTCGACGAGGCCCTCGGACGTGTCGACGAGAATGAGCGCGACGTCTGCACGCTCGGCCGCTTCGCGTGCGCGCAGCTCCGAGTAGTACTCGATCCCCTGGCGGTGCCGGCGCTTGCGGCGGATGCCTGCAGTGTCGACGAAGACGAACGTCCGGTCGCCACGTTGGAAGACGGTGTCGATCGAGTCGCGGGTCGTGCCGGGCGTCTCCGACACGATCACGCGGTCCTGGCCGAGGATCGCGTTCAGCAGCGACGACTTGCCGACGTTCGGCCGGCCGAGGATCGCAACGCGAATCGCATCGTCGGGAGTCTCTACACGTCCGGTTCCGGGCAGCTGGTCGACGATCACGTCGAGCAGGTCGCCGCTGCCGTGCCCATGCAGTGCCGAAATGGGACGCGGGTCGCCGAGGCCGAGACGGTGGAGGTCGAGTGCGAGGTGTTCCTGCGCGGGGTCGTCGATCTTGTTCGCGATCAGCAACACGGGTTTGCGCGCGCGCCGCAGGATGTCCGCGACCTCCTCGTCCCCGGGCGTCACCCCCGCGCTGGCGTCGACGACGAACAGGACCAGATCGGCCTCGCCGACCGCCAGCTTCGCCTGCTCTGCGATCGACTTCGTCATCGGCGACTGGTCGGCGATGTCGACTCCCCCCGTGTCGATGAGCAGGAAGCGTTTGCCGTTCCACTCGCCGACTAGCTCCTTGCGGTCACGCGTCACACCGGAGGTCTCGTGCACGACGGCGGCACGCGAGCCGGTGAGCCTGTTGATCAGCGTCGACTTGCCCACGTTCGGGAAACCGACGATCGCGACCGTTCCGTGGAGCGGCGGCTCCGGCGTTGTTTCGGTCACGCGGGAGGGGTCGCCACGCGCGGACGACCCTGCTCGTGCAGCGTGACGAGAAACTCCCACAACTTCCGTAGCTCCTGCTGGATGTCGACCGCCGCGGCTCGGTATCCCTTCGAGTTGCGCGGATGCCGGCTCACGTCGAACGGCTTTCCGAACGCGACCGAGACGGGGTAGAAGTTTCCGAGGCGCCAGTACTGCGAGCCGTGAATCGCGGCGCAGACGACCGGCGCGCCTTCCTGGACCGCGATCATCGCGGCGCCTGGCAGGACGGGTCCGGGCTCACGCTCTTGCCTCGTGCCTTCGGGAAACATCCCGAGCGCGTCACCGCGGTGAACGATCTCCCGCATGATGCGGACGGCCTCACGGTCGGACTCACCGCGGCGCACCGGGATCGTGCCGAAGGTGCGGATCAGCGGTCCGATGATCGGATTGTCGTGCGCCTCCTGTTTCGCGACGTAGTAGAGCGTGCGCGGAACGTGGGAACCGATCGCCCAGGGGTCGAGCCACGAAAAGTGGTTGAAGCAGAGAACGACTGGGCCGTTCGCCGGAATGCGGTCCTTGCCGTACACGCGTAACGGCGTCACGAGCCGCACCGCTCCCGCAAAGAAGGGTCGCCCCAGCACCTGCGCGACTTGTGTCCTGTTCATCGCTGCGACGCTGCGAGCCGTTCTTGCACGAGCTGTTCGATCCTCGTCACGACGTCGTCGGCCTCGAGGTCGGTCGTGTCGATCCGCTCGGCGTCGGGCGCGGGTTGCATGCGGACCGCGTCGCTCTTGTCGCGGAGACGAAGATCTGTCGCGAGCGCGTCGCCGCCGATGTCCGGACGTTCCGCCTGGCGGCGACGTGCGCGCGTGCTCGAATCGGCATTGAGGTAGATCTTCACCTCCGCATCGGGCGCGACGACCGTGCCGATGTCTCGTCCTTCGATCACGACGTCGCCCTGCAGTCCGAGCTCGCGCTGGCGCTCGCGCATCACCTCGCGCACGGCCGGATGCTTGGCGACGACCGGGACCTGCCGGTCGATGTTCGACTTCCGAATGGAGGCGGTGACATCCGTCCCGGCGATCGAGACGCGTCCGGACTCGCTGAACTCGACCGGGTTCTCGGCGGCGAGCTCGCCGAGGCGCTTCCCTTCGCTGAGGTCGAAGCCACGTTGCATCGCGAGCCACGTCAGCGCGCGGTACATGGCCCCGGTATCGAGGTAGCGGAAGCCCAGCCGCACCGCGAGTCGACGCGCGACCGTGCTCTTGCCTGCCCCAGCGGGGCCGTCTATGGCGACAATCATCGTCTCGACACGGAGTGGAGGAGGTCGAAAAACCCGGGGAAGCTTATAGCGACCGCGTCGGCGCCCTCGATCTCGACTCCGTCGCGGGAAGCGAGCCCGGCGACCGCGGCGAGCATCGCGATGCGGTGATCTCCATCCGACGGGATCCGGCCGCCGTTCGGGCGTGCAGGTACGCCTCTCACCTCGAAGCCATCGTCGCGCGACTGGATCCGGACACCCAGTGTCCGTAGCCCTTCCGTCACGGTTTCGATGCGGTCCGATTCCTTGAGGCGGAGCTCGCCGGCACCGGTCACATGGCTGACGCCGCGCGCGACCCCGGCGACCAGGGCGAAGAGCGGCAGCTCGTCGACGAGGCGCGGCACCTCCTCTTCGGTCACATCCGTCGCGGTCAACTCGGCCGAGTGCACCTCGAGGTCGCCGATCAGCTCGCCGCCGATCTTGCGGCGGTTGAAGATGCTCACGCGTGCGCCCATGCGCTGCAGGACGTCGAGCAGGCCGGTGCGGCGCGGGTTGAGGCCGATGTCGTGGATCGTCAGCTCCGAGCCAGCGAGGAGCGTGGCCGCGACGATGAACGGCGCGGCCGCGGAGAAATCTCCAGGAACGGTCACGTCGGGAAGGTGCAAGCGTCCGGCCGGATCGATCGAGACGGAGTTCGGACGGCGGCGGACGTGGACTCCGGCCGCCTCGAGCATCAACTCGGTGTGGTCGCGCGTCGGTGCCGGCTCGACGACGGTGGTCGTTCCGTTCGCGTTGAGGCCGGCCAGGAGGATCGCGGACTTCACCTGCGCGCTCGCCATCGGCAGGACGTACTCGATCCCCTTGAGGGCATCCGTCCCCTCCACGACGACTGGCGGCCGGCCGTTCGTCGTCTCGATGTGCGCGCCCATTCGCTTCAGCGGCTCCGCGACGCGGTCCATCGGTCGTGCGCGGAGCGACTCGTCGCCGGTGAGCTCGAACCGCCCCGCCTGTCCGGCGAGGATCCCCGGGAGGAGACGCATCAGCGTTCCGGCGTTGCCGGCGTCGATCGGGGCATCGGGCTGCTGCAGCCCGCGAAGCCCGGCGCCGTGGACGACGAGCTCGTCGTCGGCGACGTCGTCGACCCGGACGCCGAGCGCGCGGACGGCGTCGATCGTGGACTGCGTGTCCCCGGAGCGGCCGAAGCCGCGCACGCGCGTCTCGCCGTCGGAGAGCGCCCCGACGAGGACGCTGCGGTGGGAGATCGACTTGTCCCCGGGCACGGCGATGTGCCCGGCGAGGAGACCTGCGGGCTCGACTCGCATCACGCCAACGTCACAGTGGCGTACCCGTGCCTGGCACCGGTACGTGTCATTCGAGGACAGGTGAGATCACGACGTGATAGCCCTGCGCTTCGAGGATCGCCCCCGCTCGCACGGCTTCGTCCTCGCCGCCGACGAGCAGGGTCAGCGTGCCGCCGCGCTCGCGCGACAGATGTTGCAGCTCGAAGTCCTCGATGTTGATCCGCTCCGCGCCGAGTGCTTGCGTGATGCCTGCAAGGACACCGGGACGGTCGGGCACATGCACGCGGAGCCGTTGCAGCATGCCCGGCTCCTCGTAGGCATCAGCGAGCATTCGGCGTCTGTTGTCGGACGCCTCGCCGATCCAGCGCGCGAGGAAACCGGCGTCGCCATCCGCGAGCGCCCGCTCGACCTGCTCGATCCGCCTGCGATGCTCCGCGAGCGCAGTCGCGAGAGCCTCGGCGTTGTCGAGAAAGATGTCGACCCAGATTCGCGGATTCGCTCCCGCGACGCGCGTCATGTCGCGGAGGGATCCGCCCGCCGCAGCAAGCGGCTCGTGCCCGTCCACGCGCGCGGCGCCCGCCTGATTCAGGAGAACGTTCGCGAGCGCATGCGGCAGATGGCTGGTGAGCGCGACCAGACGGTCGTGCGCCTGCGGATCGACCGCGACCGGAACCGCACCGAGCGAAGCGACAAAGCCGTGCAGCATCCGGTAGCGCTCCGGATCCGTCGTCGTGTCCGGCGTGAGGAACCACGTCGCGCCGCGAAACAACCCGCCGCTCGCATGCTCCGGGCCGTGCGCCTCCGAGCCACAGACCGGATGGCCCCCAATGAATCGGGCGTCGCTCACCGCGCGCGTCACCGGCGTCTTCGTCGAGCCGACGTCCGACACCGTCGTCCCGTCGCTCGTCCCCTCGAGCACGGCCGCCACCTGCGTTGGCAGCGCCGCCACCGGCGCGGCGACGATCACGAGCTCGGCGTCCGACACCGCAGCGCCGAGTGAATCCGCGGCAGCCACGGCCTCGCGTTCGACAGCCGTGGCGAGCGCAGCCGGATCGAGGTCCCACCCACGGACGTCCCTCACCCCTGCGGCACGCGCCGCGAGACCCACCGAGGCGCCGATGAGCCCGGTGCCGACAATCGCAAGTCGCTCGACCACAGCCATGGAACTCAGGATACTTTTGTCCGTCCAATGCGGATCTTCAGCGGCATCCAGCCCAGCGGCGACCCCCACATCGGCAACTTCAGTGGGGGCTTCCGGCAATACGCCCAGACGCAGGAGCGTGGCGAGGGCTTCTTCTGCATCGTCGATCTCCACGCGATCACGATCACCCATGATCCGACCGCTCTTCGCGACGGGACGCTGGACATCACGGCGATGCTCTTCGCCACCGGACTCGACCCACAGCGCTCGACAATTTTCGTCCAGAGCCACGTCACCGCTCACGCCGAGGCGGCTTGGTTGCTGTCGTCGGTGACGGGCTACGGCCAGCTTGGACGAATGACGCAGTTCAAGGAAAGGGTCGCGGAGGAAGAGTTCGTCTCGGCCGCGCTCTTCACATACCCCGTACTGATGGCCGGCGACATCCTGCTCTACCGAACGAACATCGTCCCGATCGGCGAAGACCAGCGGCAGCATCTCGAACTCACGCGCGACGTTGCGCAGCGGTTCAACGCCCGCTACGGCGAAACCTTCGTCATACCGGAAGGAGTCTTTCCGGACACGGGCGGTCGCGTCATGAACCTGCAGGAACCGACGGTCAAGATGTCCAAGTCACGCGGATCGGAAAGCGGAACCGTGCTGATGCTCGACCCACCGGACACGATTCGCAAGAAGCTCAAGACCGCCGTCACCGATTCCGGCTCGGAGGTGCGCTACGACCCTGACGAGAAGCCGGGCATCTCGAACCTGATCGAGTTGATGACGGTCGTCGCGGGGAAGTCGATTCCGGAGGTTGAGGCGACGTACGAGGGCGCCGGCTACGGGCGCTTCAAGGAGGACATCGCGGAAGGGATCATCGAGCTGCTCGAGCCGATTCAGGCGCGCTACCGCACGCTGCGAGCCGACGCCACCGAACTGGATCGGCTCTTGGCACTCGGCGCCGACAAGGCACGCGAGGCGTCGGCGCCAACGCTCGCCCAGATGTACGAGCGAATGGGCTTCACCAGGCCGTAACCGTTTCTCTGCGGCATCGACCTTCACTTCGATGCGGACCTTGTTAAGTTCGCGGGGTCAATCGACGGGGGAGGGAGAACCATGAAAGGAAGAGGGCTGAGAACGCTCGGCTTTCTGCTCGTCGCAAGCTTGGTCGCAACCGGTTTCGCGGCTGCGAAAGTGCAGTCTGGCGCAGGCGGATCGACCCGGAAACTCGCCGTAACCGGATGCCAGCTCGCATCGGCCGGCGGCAACATCAAGCACGTCATCTACATCCAGTTCGACAACACGCACTTCCTGCGTGACAACGCGAACGTCCCTTCGGATCTGGAACAGATGCCGCACCTGCTCAATTTCATCCGCGGCAGCGGGACACTGATGGCCAACGATCACACCGCGCTGATCTCGCATACGGCGACCGGCATCCTGACGTCGCTGACGGGCGTCTACCCGGACCGGATGGGACAGCCTGTCTCGAACAGCTTCCGCTACTTCACGCCGTCCGGCGCCTCGCGAACGGGAGTCGCGTTTGCGTACTGGACATCGCCGCTGTTCGATCCCGGCGGAACAGGACAGACCGACTTCACTCCCGAGATGATCAACGAGAATGGCAAAATCGCCCCGGCGCCATGGGTCCCCTATACCCGCGCAGGCTGCGATGTCGGCTCGGTCGGCACGGCCAATACGATCCTCGAGAACACCGCGATCGACATCCCGACGGTCTTCGGGGCAAGTTCACCAGAGGCCACTGAAGTGTCAACGAATCCCGGCCAGGCGTTCGCCGACTTCGTCGGAATCGGCGTGCACTGTGCGCAGGACTCGACGCTCTGTTCGCCGGCGAACCACAGCCGGCCCGATCTCCTTCCGGACGAGCCGAACGGCTACAGCGGGTTCAACGGCCTCTTCGGCGCGAAGTACGTCGATCCGCAGATCTTCGCGGGCGGCACGCCGACCGACCTGAACGGAAATACGATCCAGGATGCGACCGGCCACGTCGGCTTCCCGGGCTTCGACGGGATGGAGGCGACGGCCTCGCTTTCGTGGGTCGCCCACATGCAAGAGGCGGGCATACCGGTCACGTACGCGTACATCTCGGACGCGCACGACGGACACGGCACCGCCGGCAACATCCACTTCGCGTACGGACCGGGTGAGACCGGTTACGTGCAGCAGCTGCACGATTACGACACCGCGTTCCAGAACTTCTTCGACCGCCTCGCCACCGACGGAATCAACAAGAGCAACACGCTCTTTGTCTTCACCGTCGACGAAGGCGACCATTTCGCCGGCGATCAGCCGACGAATGCCGGCTGTGACGGCGTCACGGTCGCTTGCAACTACAACCGCGTCGGTGAGATCAACGGGAATCTGAGCGCCATGATGAGGACGCAGTTCGCCGATACGACGCCGTTCACCGTCCACTCCGACGATGCACCGAACGTCTACATCACGGGCAATCCCAGCCAGACCGACCCTGCCACCCGCAAGCTCGAGCGCGAGATGGCTCAGCTGAGCTGGCTGAATCCGTACACCAACCAGACCGAGCACAACATCATGGTTGCGCTCGCTGACAAGACCGAGATGAAGACGCTGCACATGGTCACGGCGGATCCGGCTCGGACACCGACGTTCACGCCGTTCGCCGATCCCAACTGGTTCTTCTTCGCCGCGAACTCACCCGCGACCTGCGCGACGCAGGCCGCGTGTGCATCCATTCCGGCGAGGACGAGCCAGAGCTTCGCCTGGAATCACGGCGACATCCAGGACGAGATCGCCTCGACCTGGGTCGGCGTTGTCGGCCCAGGAGTCAAGAACCTCCCTGACTACACGGGCTGGACCGACCACACCGACGTCCGCCCGACGATGCTGAGCCTGCTCGGGCTTACCGACGATTACGTTCACGATGGGCGCGCGGTGACTCAGGTCCTCGATCCGGGCGCCGTGCCCGCGACGCTCCAGACGTCCGACGCAGTCGCGCTCGGCGACATGCTGAAGCGGATCGATGCGCCGTTCGGCCAGTTCGCGATGGACACGCTCAAGGCGTCGACGGTGGCGCTCGCGAGCGATACGAACCACGACAATCGCTACACGACGCTGGAGAAGTCGATCGCTCAGGTCACGGATCAGCGCGACCAGGTGGTCGACGGCATCAAGGCGCTCCTCGCGGGTGCCGCTGCAGGACAACCCATCAACCACGACAGTGCCGGCCAGCTTCTCGACCGCGCCCAGGGGCTCCTTGGTCGCGCCGCAGGTCTCGCCGGCCACTAGGACGCACGAAACCGAGCGACCTCGGAGGGCTCGAGCTCCCGCCACTGGCGGGGCTCGAGCCCTTCGACCGTCAGGCCTGCGTAGCGGCTGCGGTGCAGCCGCAGCACGGGATGCCCGACGGCCTCGCACATTCGCTTGACCTGGTGCTTGCGCCCCTCGTGCAGCGTCAACTCGAGCTTCGCGGGCCCGAGCCTGCGGACCTTCGCGGGCGCGGTGCGACCGTCGTCGAGCTCGACACCCGCGGCGAGTTGCTCCAACGCGGCGTCATCGGGCTCGCCCTCGACGTCGACCTCGTAGACCTTCTCGACGCCGTAGCGCGGGTGCGCGAGCCGATGCGCGAGCTGGCCGTCGTTCGTGAGGAGCAAGGCGCCCGTGGTGTCGGCATCGAGCCTCCCGACCGGGACGACTCGCTCCTGGATCTCCTCGACGAGCTCGACGACCGTGGGGCGGCCTTGGGGATCCCGGGCGGTCGTCACCGTTCCGGCGGGCTTGTGGAGCAGCACGTATCTCAGCGACTGCGGGGTGACCTGTTTTCCGTCGACCTCGACGCGGTCGCCGGGATGGACGTAGGTATTGAGCTCTCCCGGGAGGTCGTTGACGCGGACGCGGCCGGCCTTGATCAGCTCGTCGGAGCCGCGCCGGGACGCGATTCCTGCTCTCGCCAGATAGGCGTTCAGGCGCATGGCGTCATATATTCGCCGCGTGGCCCATTACGTGACTCTGATGCGCTGGACGACGCAGGGCTATGCCGGCCTGCCGAAGTGGCGGGAACGCATCGAGGAGGGCGAGCGGATCATCACGGAGGCGGGCGGCAGCATGGTCGGCGTCTACGTCACCCTCGGGCGCTACGACGTGGTCGAGATCTTCGAGGCGCCCGATGACGATGCAGCGATCGAGATCCTGATGAAATTGAACCGCTACGGCGCGGAGCACACGGAGACGCTGCGCGCGTTCACTCGCGAGGAAGCGGAGGAGATCGTGCGCAAGCTATGAGCGGATACGCGTTCAGCTCTCTGGCCGAGGTCGGTGAGGGCTTCGGCTTTCGGAAGGTGCGGCATGCGCTCGGTGTGACGGCGTTCGGCGTCAACGCGATCGTGTTCCCGCCGGGCTACGTCGGCTTCCGGCACTGGCACGATCAACAGGACGAGCTCTACTTCGTCCACCGCGGCCGCGCGCGCGTGGAGGTCGGCGACGAGGTGCGGGAGCTCGGCGAGGGCGGTCTGCTCCACGTCGAGTCGACGACGCCGCGGCTCGTGTCGAACGCAAGCGATTCCGAGGATCTCGTCCTGCTCGTCGTCGGCGGCAAGGACGGCTACGTCGAGCGTGACGGTCATCTCGTCGACATGGAGCACGATCTGCCACGGCGGCAGGCTTTTGGGAGCTAGCGGCCCTAGCGGCTGCGGCCCGTCGGTCGAAGATCTCGAGCACTCGCGCTACTTCCTGACGGAGTGGATGCCGCCGCTCTTGCGCGCGACGGCAGAGCGGTCGCCACCGCGCGTGCTCGCCGATCTCGGCGCCGGGGACGGTGGGACGCTCTGGCCACTTGATCGTGCGGGGTTGGTCGGCGAGACGATCTATGCGGTCGACATCTCGGCAGAGCACGTCGCGCTCTGCGAGCGGCTGTCGCCGAAGGTTCGAGGGATCGTCTCCGATGTCGCGCGGGTGGCCGAGTTGCCGGCTGCCTCCGTCGACGCGGTCGTCTCTTCTCAGGTGATCGAGCATCTTCCGGACGACCGCCTGCTCGCGCCGGAGATCGCGCGGCTGCTGAAGCCGGGCGGCTGGTTCTACGTCGCGAGTGTGATCCGCGGGCCGCACGCGTTCTGGCTCTATAAGGGGAAGCCGCCCGCGCCGGAGCGGTGGCAGCTCGATCCGACGCACATGCGCGAGTACGAGTCCGAGCTGCACTTCCGCTCGGTGCTCGAGCATCCCGACCTGGAGCTCGACGTCGTGCGCTCCTCGCAGCTGAAGTTCCCGCTGACGGATCCACTGTTCCGCATCGCGGCGCTGGCGCACTTGATCAAGCGGGAGCAGCTGCCGGAGATCTATCTGCGTCTACCGCGCCGCCTGCGGGGCGCGCGTCGAGCGCTAGGCGTTCCGATCCCCGGGTACCGCTGGGTCGAAGCAACGGGTCGTAAGCGCACCGATTAGTCACACATCCGGCACAGATTTCCTGTCCGAAACGGGCATCCGTTGGGGTCAGACCCGAAAGCGTGCCGCGGACGAGACGAAGCCGTGCCGAAAGTGTGACTTATGCGCTGCGCGTTGCTCTTTCGTGACGCATCCGACACACATTTCCCGTCCGAAACGGGCACGCGTTGGGGTCAGACCCGAAAATGTGACGTGACGAAGACGGAACTGTGTCGGAAGCGTGACTCAGGCGCTGCGCTGTTCGGCGACCGCGTGCAGACGTTCACGCAGATCGTCGACGTCGCCGGGCAGGTCGTCGAGCCGCGGCAACTGCGACAGGCTTTCCAGCCCGAACACACGCTCG
This sequence comes from Gaiellaceae bacterium, assembly GCA_036824055.1. GTDB lineage: Bacteria > Actinomycetota > Thermoleophilia > Gaiellales > Gaiellaceae > 3-1-20CM-4-69-9. The sequence continues at coordinate 18,005 of DAITAW010000027.1, forward strand.
AACAGCGGCGTCGTCTTGTACTTCACCGCGCCACCGTGCGCGCCGTCTTCGCGGCCCGCCTCGGTGATCAGCCCTCGCTCCGTGAGCCCGGCAACGGCCGAGTCCGCCGCGACGCCACGGATCCGCGCGATCTCCGGCCGCGTGCACGGCCCGAGGTAGGCGACGATCGCCAGCGTCTCCAAGGAAGCCTGTGACAACCCGCGCTGCACCGGCCGCTCGAACAAACGACCGCAAGCCTCAGCCGCATCACGTGACGCACGAAAGGCCCAGCCGCCGGCCACCGACTCGAGCACGATGCCGCTGCGACCCTCGTGATAGCGCTCCGCCAGCAACCCGAGTGCCAGCTCGACCCGCTCGGGATCGTCCTCGGTCGCGGCCACCAGCTCCTCCACGGGGAGCGGCGCATTCGCCACGACGAGCAGTGCCTCGAGCGTCCGCGCAAGCTGGTCGAGCGGATTGGCGGTGACTAGGCGGAGCGGACGGTCCACGCGTTGGTCCTTTCGTTCACGGCGGCGCTTTCCTGCCCCACCTTACTGACACGGATTGGAGCGAATGGAGCCGCCTGGCTGATCCTGATCTCGTCCGAACGGCGCAGGTCCAACAGCGCCAGGAACGCGATCGCCTGCTCGGCGCGCGACAGCCCTTGGAGCTCGGAGTCGAAGTCGAAGACGGAACGCCGCGCAAGCAAGGCGCGAAAGCGTTCCAGGAACTGCGCTACCGGTGGGAACCGCAACTCCATGTGCGCGAGCGAAACCGCCGGCGGCTCGGCGGCCAGCAGACGCACCACGTTCGCGAGCGACTCCGGATCCTGCTGGGCGAGCCGCCGTTCGGGCTGAGGCGCCAGCGGCGCGGGCCCGACCCGGAAGAACCGGTCGCGCTCGGACGAGAGCCGCTCCGCCAGCCAGCCTGCCGCCTCCTTCATGCGCCGGTACTCGGCGAGACGGCGCGCGAGCTCCTCGGCGGCCTCCTCGGGCTCGAGCTCCGACAGCTCAGCCGCTTCGTCCTCGAAGAGCCCGCGCGCCTTCAGCTCCAGCAGCGCAGCGACCAGCACGAGGAACTCACCGCAGGCATCCAGATCGAGGGCATCCCGCTCGGCCAGCCGCTCGAGGAAACGCACCACGATCCCGGCGACGTCCACGTCCGCAAGATCGACCTCCTCCTTCAGGACGAGCGTCAGCAGCAGGTCGAAGGGGCCCTCGAAGGCGTCCAGGTCCAGGTCGAGCTCACGCACGATCATCGTCAGCCAACCTAGCGTCCCGAGCGGACGCGGCCCTTCGGCACTGCCATCGCCGGCCCAGTCGGCACGATCTTGCTTGCGCGCGGCCGTTCGTTCCCGCCCGGTTTCCGGATGAACTGCCACCAGATGAAGAACGCGGTCGACAGGACGAACAGCACGATCGAGACCCACGCGTTGATGCGCAAGCCGAGGAAATGGTGCGCGGGATCGATGCGCAGGAGCTCCTCGAAGAAGCGGCCGAAGCAGTAGTAGGAGACGTACAGCGCGAAGAGCGCGGGTCGCCGGATGTTGAAGCGCCGGTCGATCCAGAGAAGGATCGCCACCCCGATGACGTCGTACGTGAGCTCGTAGAGGAAGGTCGGGTGGAACGTGTTGTGGTCGAAATAGCCGGGTGGCCGATGCTGCGGGTCGATCTTCAACCCCCACGGGAGGGTGGTGGGCTTGCCGAACAGCTCCTGGTTGAACCAGTTGCCGATGCGGCCGATCCCCTGCGCGAGCAGGAGGCCCGGGGCGACGGCGTCCATGAAGAGCCGCACGCTCTGGCCCGAGCGGTGGACGATCCAGGCTCCGGCGAGGACGCCGAGGAGGATCCCGCCCCAGACGCCGAGCCCGCCCTGCCAGACCGCGAACGGCCCCCACCACTTGTCCGGCACCTCGTTCCAGCTCGTGACGTCGTGGTAGAGCCGCGCGCCGACGATCCCGAATGCGACTCCCCAGACGGCGACGCGGAACACGAGATCCCAGTCGCCGCCCCAGCTGACCCAGCGGTACCCCGTCAGCGCGCAGCACGCCGCGATCGCGAGCAACAGCATGAGGCCGTACATGTGGATCGTGAGCGGCCCAAGATCGATCGTGCCGCTCGACGGGGACGGAATGAACGCAAGCAAGCTCACCGGCACAGGATTCTGCCGGTAGCCGCCTTGCCCTGCCTGCTAGAGCAAGATTTGTGCGGCCAGCTCCGGCGAACAGCCGGACGAGAGCAGATCGATTGCGACGTGCAGGTCGATGTCCTGCCTCATCGCGATCTCCGCCGCCGTCTGGGCGCCGTAGCCCGCCATCTCGAGCTGCTCGGCCCGCCAGGCCTCGACCAGCTCGGTCTCTTCCCTGATTTCGGTTTCTGCCACAGTCATCGCTTCTCTCTATTCGGACGAAGCGGGGCTGCGGTTTGTCCCCTTACTGGGTGATCTGACGACCGAGCTAGAGGATCTCCCCCTAATCAAGCCACAGTAGTCCGTGCCTGCAGGTCTAGGCTGAAGCCATGCCGAGGCTCGTGGGGATGAACCACATTGCGCTCGAGGTCGACGACATCGACGAGGCGCTCGCGTTCTGGGAGTCGATCTTCGGTCCTTTGCGGCTACGGGGCCGTGGCAGGCAGATGGCTTTCATCGACCTGGGCGACCAGTTCGTCGCGCTGGCGCGCGGCCGCACGCAACCGCCGGACCAGCATCGCCACTTCGGCCTCGTAGTCGACGACAAGGAAGCGGTACGTGCGCGGCTGCAGGAGCTCGGCATCCCGGTGTCGGCCGGCCGGGGCCTCGACTTCCGCGATCCGTGGGGCAACCTGATTCAGGTCGTCGACTACCGCGACGTCCAGTTCACGAAGACGGACGACGTGCTCCGTGCGATGGATCTCGACGGCCTCGAAAAGTCAGAGAATGCGCTCGCAGAGCTACGGGCGAAAGGCATCTCGCACTGACCAAATAGCTCTTGCCTTCGAGTATCCACGCGTATACTCGGGCGGGATGAGCGGCCCGACCGACGCGGCCATCGACGTCGCCTCCCGCTTCCTCGAGAACCTCGAGTCGGTCATCCGCGGCAAGCACGAGGAGATCAAGCTCGTCCTCGCCGCCCTCGCCTGCAAGGGACACGTTCTCTTCGAAGACGTGCCGGGCACCGCGAAGACCGTTCTCGCCCGCGCGATCGCGCGCAGCATCGAGGGCGCGAAGCACGCGCGGATCCAGTGCACGCCGGATCTCCAGCCCACGGACGTGACTGGCCTGTCCGTCTACAACCAGCACACGCGCGACTTCGAGTTCCGCGCCGGCCCGATCTTCGCCAACACCGTGCTCGTCGACGAGATCAACCGCGCGATGCCCAAGACGCAGTCCGCACTGCTCGAGGCCATGGCCGAGCAGCAGGTCACGGTGGACGGCGTCACACGACCGCTGATTCAGCCCTTCATCCTGCTCGCGACCGAGAACCCCGTCGAGTACGAGGGGACGTTCCCGTTGCCGGAAGCGCAGCTCGACCGCTTCTTCGTCAAGACTGCGCTCGGCTATCCGAGCCTCGAGGACGAGTTCCAGATCGTGCTCGACCAGCAGGCGGAGCATCATCCGCTCGCCGGCCTCGGCGCCGTCGTCACGACTGCCGAGGTGACGCAACTGCAGGATGCGGTGCGCGCGGTCTACGTCGACGAGTTGCTCCGCCGGTGGATCGTCGAGCTCGTCCGCTCGACGCGCGAGGTCGAGATGTGCACGATCGGCGCCTCCGTGCGCGGAACGCTCGCCCTCGAACGCGCGGCGCGCGCCTGGGCGCTGCTCGACGGGCGCGAGTTCGTGGTCTCGGACGACGTCGAGCACCTGTTCCTGCCGGTGATCGCGCATCGCGTTGGGTTCCGGCCTGCGTTTCGCGCGCAGGCTCGCCGCACCGGCTGGGACGATGCGCTCGCGGACTTCAGGGACGCTTGCCTGCGACTCGTCCCCGCGCCCGAAGTGCGGCGCGGCCAGCCCGCGTAGGAGCTCCTCCTGCCCGACGTGACGTTCGAGCTCGTCCCGCGGGGTCGGATCGTGGGACTCGCGTTCGGCGCGATGCGCAGCGCACGCCGCGGCGCCGGCTCGGACGTCGCGGGCTCGCGACGATACGTCTCGGGGGACGACGTGAAGGCAATCGACTGGGGCGCGTCGGCGCGACTCTCGTCGGCGCGCAACTCCGACGAGTTCATCCTCCGCGAGCGCTTTGCGGAGGAAGCACCGCGCGTCGTCGTCATCTGCGACCGCCGGCCCGACATGCAGCTCTTCCCGCGCGGCTTCCCCTGGCTGCGAAAGGTCGACGCGCAACGCGCCGCGATCGAGCTGATTCGAGCGAGCGCGATCGAGGCGCACGGGTTCCTCGGCTACCTCGACTTCGGCGAGAGCGGCGACGAGCCGTTCTGGCTGCCACCGCAGTCACAGTCGCTGTGGGAGTACCAGGACCGCGAGGCCGAGGGCGCACCGTTTCGAGCGCCCGAGGCCAACGTGGAGCACGCCTTCGACTTCCTGATGTCACACCCACGCTCGGTCCCGGCCGGCACGTTCGTGTTCGTGCTCTCCGACTTCCTCGTCCCGCCGCCCGCGGAGACGTGGCTACGCGCACTCGAGCAACGGTGGGACGTGATCCCCGTCGTGCTCCAGGATCCGCTGTGGGAACGCAGCTTTCCCGACCTCGACGGCTTCGTGATCGAGCTGGCGGACGTCACCGGCAGATCGCAGCACGTGCGACTACGACGGCGCGAGGCCAGGGAGCGGCGGCAGACGAACGAAGCACGCTGGGAGAACCTCATCGACGACTTCGCGCGCGCGTCGCTCGAGCCGGTCGTGATCGAGTCGAGCGAGGAGAGCGAGATCCTGCGCGCGTTCCTCGACTGGGCCGAGACACGACAGGAGGACGTGGGCGGAGCATGGTGAAGCTCGCCGCACTCCTCGGCGTCGCCGCCGCGTCACTGGCCTTCGCTGCAAGCGCAAGCGCAGTCGACGGACCTGTCCGCGTCGTGACGACCATCCCCACTGGGCCGCACTTCTTCGGCGACCAGATTCGCGCTTACGTCGACATCCTCGTCGACACGAAGCTACTGAATCCGAAGAAGGTCAAGCTCGACACCAAGTTCAACCCGTACACGCGCCTCGCGCGACCGCGACGCAGCAAAACGGCCGACGGCTCGACACTGCGTCTGCGCTATAGCTATCTGCTCACCTGCGACACCTTCCGGTGCCTCACGGGAAAGAAGACGGAGCGGTTGATCCGCTTCGTCCCGGCCACGATCCGCTATCCCGGCCCGAACGGGAAGACGGCCAAGCTGATCGCGAGGTGGCAGCCGTTCCGGTTCGTCTCGCGCTTCGGCGGCCCGCGTTATCTGCCGCAGACGGCGTCGGAAGTGCAGCGAGGACTTCAGTACAGCAACGATCCGATCCTGCGGCTCTACGTGAGCGTGCACGCTCCGACGCCGTCCTACCGGCTGAATCCGCTCGCCCTCGCTGTGCTCCTCTTCCTCCTCGCACTCGCGGCCCTCCTCGCGGGAGGCACGCTGGCCCGGCCGCTCTATGCGCTCGTGCGCCGACAAGAGGTCTCGGCGGGACCCGCACTGACGCCGCTCGAGCGAGCACTGGCGGCCGTCGACGCGGCAACGCGCCGGCAACCAGGCAGCGCGGAACACCGTGAAGCTCTGGCCTGGCTCGGACGTGAGCTACGCCGAACGAACTCGACCGAGCTCGTCGGGCGAGCCCGCCGGCTCGCCTGGTCCGAACAGGCGCCTACGGCCGACGCGTCACGCGCGCTCGCCGCAGACGTCGAGGCCACGCAGAGGAGCGAAGCCTGATGGCGGTGGGTTCGCTCCCACTCGCCGATGCTCACGCCCTGTGGCCGCTCGCGCGCCGCACCCGGCTCGTCCGGCTCGGCCTCGGCTTCGCACTCCTCGGCCTGCTCGCCGCCACGGTCTACTCGGGGTTCCAACTCCACACGCGCGCGACGAGTTATTTCGCATCGGGCGGCAGAGGGATCCTCGTGATGGATTTCTCGGCGAGCGTCGACCCTCGCGCGAATCAACGGCTGCGGACGCTGATGCAAACGCTCGCGAACAGCGATCAGCGTCTCGGTCTGGTCGTGTTCGAAGAACAGACCTACGAGCTCCTGCCACCGGGGACGAGGGGCGACGAGCTCCGCCCGATGATCCGCTTCTTCGGTACTGCGAGCCCGTCGTCCAGGCAAGAGACGCCCTGGTCGGTCGCCTTTCTCGGCGGGACGAACATCGGCCTGGGACTGCGGCTCGCCCGCCAGGCTGCCGAGCGAGACGGAGCGCACTCGGTTCTGCTTGTCAGCGACCTCCAGGACTCGACCTCGGACCTGCCGCTGCTCGCCGACGAGATCGGCCAGTACCACAGTGAAGGTCTACGGCTGCGGGTCCTGCCGCTGTTCCCGCCGGCGCAGAGCCTCGCGCTCTTCACGAGCCTCGCAGGCAAGGACGCAATCGTGAACGAAAGCGTCCTGAAGCAGAACGCCGCGGTCGCGCAGCACCAGAGTGTGGTCGCAGGATTCCCGGGCTGGACCTTCCTGCTCGCCGCCGCGCTGCTCGCCGCCCTCGCGCTCAACGAGTACGTCGGCCGCAGACTCGAATGGAGCCCGTCATGAGTGGCCGGCCGGTCGCCATCCGAGCCGCAATCGTGGCGTTCCTGGTGTGCATCGGAGCGGTGTCGGCGCTCGCAGCCCGAGATGTCCTCGCGTGGCGTGGTCAGACCGCGCACGCGGACGTCGCGATCACGGCGCACTCCCCCGACCTAGGCGTCTGGCGACCGCACACCTTGCTGCCTGCCGGAGTTTCGGAGTGGCTCGTGGGCACGGGCGACGACGTCGAGTTCGGGCAAGCGCTTCAGCACTTCCAGGCTTTCCGCGGTGATCGGCAGTGGGGACTGTTCGTGGCCAACGGAGCCAACGGTGACGCGAACACATTCGCGCGCCGCACGCTCGAGCTCGCTCAACTCGAGCTGCAGTTCGACCAGCTCGCACGCAGCTCTCGACCCGCCGATCTGCGCTCGCGCGCGCGGCAAATCCATGGGATCCTTCTCTTCCAGCATCTGATCCTGCAAGGGAACGATGCGAAGACGACCCTCGTGCGCACGATCGCGGACTTCACGGACGCGGTTCGCCTCGATCCGGAGAACGCGACGGCGAAGTACGACCTCGAGGGGCTCCTCTATCTCTACAGCCCGCTGTCGAACGGCGAGCCGCCGCCCCTCCCCAACAAGCAGTCGAACACCGGCCCGAACAGCGGCGGCGGCGGCAGTCCTGGCTCGAGTGGCGGAGCGGGCGGCTTCTAGGTGTCGCTCTCGTTCGTCACTCCGCTCGGTGCCCTCATCGCCCTCGTCGGCCTCGTCCCGCTGGCCGTGCTGCTCGTCGAGGAACGACGGCTCGAAGCCCTCTGCAAGAGGCTGGGCCTGCGACCTCCCACCTGGCGCCCATCGGTCGAGGTCGGCGTGGCGCTGACCGCCCTCGTCGCTGTCCTCGCCCTCGGACTGGCTCAACCGGTCGTCGCGAATCACACCATCAGGAAGGGCCGCGCCGACGCCGAGGCGTTCTTCGTCTTCGACGTTTCCCGCTCGATGGGCGCGCGTACCGCCGACTCCCCGTCGCGATTCGACCAGGCTCGCCGCGACGCGAAGGCATTGCGCGCGGACCTCGGAAACCTCCCGGTCGGCATCGCCTCACTAACGGACCGCGTGCTTCCCCATCTGTTCCCGTCCGTCAGCGTGAACGCGTTCAACGCGACGCTGGACGAGTCGCTGGGAGTCGACCGCCCGACGATGTCGCTCGCGTACGGCAACGCACTCGGGACAAAGCTCGGAGCACTCGCCGACCTCGTCACGGGTAACTACTTCGAGCCGACCGCGAAGAAACGGGTCGTCGTCGTCTTCACGGACGGGGAGACGCTGAAGGAGCACCTCTCGATCCTGCCGGCCCGCTTCAAGGACGGGAACCTCCACGTCTTCTTCTTCCACTACTGGAGCCCGGACCAGCGCTTGTACAACGCGGCCGGCCAGATCATTCCGGCCTACTTGCCTGATCCGAGCTCGACAGCGGTTCTCGACGGGCTGGCTCAGTCGATCTCGTCGAAGGTGTTCACGTCGGGGCAGGTGGGCCAGGCGGCGGCCGCGGTGCGCGCGGTGATCGGCAAGGGCCCGACGAGGGCGCGTGGACGTGAGCTCAATTCGTTGCTCCTTGCGCCGTACGTGCTCCTCTTCGCCGTCTTGCCGCTCGGTTTCCTGCTCTTCAGGCGGAACTTCCCCCAGTGGCGTGCAAGCGAACAGGTCGGCAAATCCGTCCCAGAGTCGGCACGGTCTCGTTACATCGTCGGGTCTGACCCCAAAACGTGACGCACGTGTGTCTGTTTCGCACCGAAAGTCACCGTTGGCTTGGGGGCGTTGTCGCCGGCGCCTAGGTTGCTGGGTGTGCCTCGCCCGCAACGCGTTCAGTTCGCCGGTGCCGTCTACCACCTGATGAACCGCGGTGTGCGCGGCGAGGATCTCTATACCGACGCTCGCGAGCACACTCACTTCCTCGCTCTGCTCGCCGAGACCTGTGCCCGCTACGACTGGCTCGTCGGCACCTACTGCCTGATGGGAAACCACTACCACCTGCTCGTCACGACCCCGGAGCCGACCGTGTCGGTCGGGATGCAGTGGCTGAATAGATATTGACTCTTAGCCAGTCCGGGCTCATGCTCTGTTTATGAGTCCGAACAAGAGCGCCCACCTCGACGGGTACGTCCGTGTCAGCCGCCTCGGCGGCAGACGAGAGGAGAATCTCTCCACGGTCGAGCAGCGCAGGCGGATCGAGGGCTACTGCCAGGCGCACGGCCATTCGGTGCGGGAGTGGTTCGTGGAGACGGACGAGTCGGGCGGCAAGAGCGAGCGACCGATGTGGCAGAAGGCCCTCGCCCGGGTCGAGTCGGGCGAGTCGGGCGGGATTATCTGTGCGAAGCTCGACCGGTTTGCGCGCTCGGCCGCGGACGGCCTGGCAGCCGTCCGGCGGATCGAGCAGGCGGGCGGCACCTTTGTCTCGGTCGCGGAGAACTTCGATACCTCGAGCCCCTATGGGCGTTTCACGATGACGATCTTTCTGGCGCTCGCCGAGCTCGAGCTTGGCCGGATCCGAGACGGCTGGGCGGTCGCCCAGTCGGCGGCCGTTCGTCGCGGCGTGCACATCTCCGCTCGCGTTCCGGCCGGCTATCGACGAAACGGGGATGGGCGGCTTCAGCCCGACCCGGAGACGGCGCCCCGCATCCGCGAGGTCTTTCTGCGCCGGGTACAGGGCGGCTCCTGGCAGCAGCTCGCCAGCTACCTGAACTTCGAGCAGGTGCCAACGTTTTCGGGCGGTCAGTGGACGCCTGGTTCTGTTCGAGCGATCGTCTCGAACTCGGTCTACAAGGGGGAAGCGCGCGGGGCGCAGGAACTCGTCAACCCCGAGGCGCACGAGCCGATCGTCTCCAAAGCCGAGTGGCGGGCGGCAAACAGGCGGCGCGGCGAAAAGCCTGTCACGCGCGGCGAGGGAAAACTCTTGAGTGGGCTGGTCTGCTGCGGCTCCTGCGGCGGGCGGATGTCCGCCGACAGGAACCGGCACGGCAACTTTTACCGGTGCAGGAATCGGATCGTGAGCGTCAGCGGTTGCCCTCAGCCGGCGACGATCAGCGGCAAGCTGATCGAGCCGTACGTGGTCGAGGCCGCGCTCGCGCTGCTTCCGACCCTCGCCCACAAGCCGCAGGGCGCGGACGGCCCCGGGGCAGCCGAGCTGGAGCAGGCGCTCGCTGAGGCCGAGGCCAACCTGGCCGAGTTCACGGAGGCCTGGCAGGCCGAGGGCGTCTCGCCGGCTACGGCCGCCAAGGTGCTAGCGCAGCTCGAGCGCGAGCGCGACGACGCGATCGCCGCCCTGGCCGCGATCGCCGCGCGCCCGGCGGCGCAGGAGTGGCTCACGATCCCGCCCGAGCAGCTGCGCGAGCTGCTGTTCGAGGAGGTCGAAGGCGGCATCCTCGGCGACGAGGTCAAGCTCCAGCCGCGACACGTCCCCACCGTGCGCGAGTTCCTTCGCGACTTTGTCATCGAGCGCGCCGTGGTGCAGCCGGGACGCGCGCCGGTCGAGGAACGCGTCCAGATCGAGTTCAAGCCGCACCCGCTGGCCGCGTAGTCTGTGCAGCGGCGTGACTGACTTCACCTGTGACTTTGACCCGATAGAGATGACTAGGCACAACTGCGGGCAGCCGGGCATCTACGGCCTTCCGCCACTCCGGGGTTGCTCGTGCGTAATCTGTCACGTCCATCGGGAGCGGCGCGCGTTCTGCAAAACCTGCGGCAACTTGGGGAGCACGTCACAGCCTTGCTACGGGTGCGGTCGTGGCTGCTACTGGAAGGAGTGGGGCACAGAAACGGGAGACGTCGCGCTCGGCGCGTAGTGTTACGCGACGCTAAGCGTGGAACGGTGGGAGAAGTGTGCCCATGGTGAACGCCAGTCCTAGGCTATCGAGCCCGATGGCGAGGCTCATGACACAGTCCGTCTCGCAGTAGTCATCGGCTCCTGATACGCGCGCAGTTCTTGAGCCAGCGTCGGACAAGCGGCGTGCGAGAACTTGAGCGTCTGATTCTCCAGACACATCGCGACGTTTTCGATGATCCTGACTTTGCTCGGGCCCGTCGTCTTGAACTCGTTGACGGGACAGTTGACGTGGCCGATGACAGCCGAGCCGATACCTGTCGCCTCGATCACAGTTGGGCCGGGGTAGTCGCGTCGTCGACCTCAACCTCGACCGTCATCACCTCGAAGGGCGAGGGCTCAACTGTTTGGTACGCAGCGACCAAGTGGCGCAAAGTGAGGAAGAACGCCTCTTCGATCGGTGGGTAGCGAGGATCGCGGTGAAGCCGCTTACTGTGGTGCAGCCCGAGGACCGTGAGCTGGACAGGGCGATCGTTCGAGCCGCCGGTCGTCCAGACTGCGGAATACGGGCCGCCGCCGTAGAGGCGCTGACTGTTGGGAAGGGAGGCCATCACGAGGTCGGAGCGTGTCGCGCTTCCGCCAAAGGACGACGTTGCTGTTCGCGATGTGGACGTCGAGCCCGGATCGCCAACCGACGCTGCCCGTGCCGGCGCCGACGACGGAACGGCCGGGGACTGCGACGCCGCCGGCGCCGGGCTCACCTCCGACCTCTAGGCACTGCCGCTCAGACTGCGGTGCGGGTTCCCCAGCGGTTGTCGGTGAGCGTCGTCAATGCCCGCATTCGCAGCTGCGAGGTGACGCCGCCACGCCGCCGACATTCGCCAACGCATGGCGACCAGCGACTTCGGCGCCCTGCTCGCAAACACAGACGGCAACCCCAGTCGCTGACCGACATGGATGTTCGTTCTGCCGACCGCATAGGAGGGTTGGGCGAAAAGTCACGCGATCGAGCCAGCGACCAGTTGCGGAACCTCAGCGAACCCTCCTTGACGCCGGAGCCGGCGAGGGCTCTACTAGACGGGACAGACGAGAGACGGTCTCGTTGGCAGCGCCCCACGCGCTTATTGAAAGGGAGTCAGCATGTCGCACATGGGAAAATCTCACCTCGTCATCATGTTCACGGTAGGGCCTGATGACGTGGCCGAAGGAGATCGCATCTTCGCCAGCCACGGCGAGTGGATGAAGGGGCATCCCCGCGAGGGCGATGTGGCGCTGCTGGACTACACCGTCTCCAAGGGCCCGGAACTGTCGAACCCGATGGACCCGAGCTCGGAGCCGACAGGCAAGACGATCTTCGTGCTCGATGAGTACTACGAGTCACCGGCCGGCATCGCCAGGCACTGGCAGGACGGGATGGACAACTGGCCGGACCTGTCCGCCGTGATGGCGTGGGGCGCGAAGGGGACGGTGGCGACATTGCACAACGGCACGGCTGTCCAAGCACTCAGGTAAGAGGTTCGACGCCTGCGGGCAGTGTCACTTGAGGCGCGCGGCCTCCAATGTCTTGCGAGCCAGCATCTAGAGACGGCTGAAGCACACAATGTGCCAGGAGTGTGGGGTGCGTAAACTCGGTCTGCAAATCGAATGTTTTGTGATGCACGACCGAATTTACGCATCCCACAAACAAAAGGCGGTGGCGACGACTCGCGACATCCGAATCAGCTCGCCGCGCGTAGTGCAATGAGATGAGACAGACACTTGCGCGCATCGGGATTCTGCTCGCGATCTTCGCGACCGGCCTCATCCTCTCGGCGCTGCTTTCGAGTTGTGGGAGCGGCTACGGCGGCGGCGGAGGTGACCGGACCCCGTTTTTCGGTCCACTGGTTATGAGAGTTCTGGTTGGTTGTC
>DAITAW010000115.1:0-7541 GCA_036824055.1 Gaiellaceae bacterium
GTGCGCGGCAACGCGAGCAGTTCCTTGATCGCGTCCGCCAGCTCGGCGTCCACGAGCGTCGTACGAACGACCGACTTGTGCTTGCCGCGGAAATCAAAGGTAATCCGCTGCCCGCGCACGCGCACGTGGCCCTTGCGGAGCGTCGTGATGCCGAACGTCTTCGATTCCTTCGCATACCGCTCGGTCCCGACGCGAAACCACCCTTCGTTGATCAGTCGCGTCGCGATCGCGGCGACACGCTCGAGGTCGAGCACATGGTTGTCCATGTGGCTCGACATCGCAGCGCGCAAGTTAGGCAGACACTCGGCAAAGCGGATCAACCCGTCGAATTTCGCCTGCTCCTGCTGTGCGCGGAAGTTCGCGTGATACAGGTACTGCTTCCTGCCGGCAGCGTCGACTCCCGTCGCCTGCAGATTCGCCGAAGCGCTCGCCGCGATCCACACCTCCTTCCATGCCGGAGGGATGACGAGTGACTTGATCCGTTCGAGCTTCTCTTCGTCCGTGATGCGGTTTCCCCGCGCGTCGACGTAGCGGAAGCGTCCGCGCGATCCCTCGCGTCTCCATCCCCCCTTCCTCGGCATGCCCCACGCTAGTGTCCGGACGAGTGGACGCCAAAACGATCGTCGTGCTCGAGGGCGATGAAACGGGGCAGGAACTGCTGGAGGAGGCCCTGCGGGTGCTCGCCCCTGAGGTGACCGGGCTCGAGCTCGAATTCCCCCGCTATGACCTCTCGCTGGCCTCCCGGCGGGCCACGGAGAACAAGGTTGTGCACGAGGCCGCCCGGGCGGTCCGGGAGCACCGCCTCGGTCTCAAGGCCGCGACGATCACCCCGGAAGGGCGCGACGACGTCGGCTCGCCGAACCGCATCCTGCGGGAGGAGATCGGCGCAAAGGTGATCGTGCGGACCGGCCGGCGCATCCCGGGCGTGGTGCCGCTCGGCGGTGTGCACGCGCCGATCTCGATCGTGCGGATGGCGGTCGGAGACGCGTACGGGGCAACCGAGTGGCGCGAGGGCGTGGGAGACGACGAGGTGGCGTTCCGCACGGAGCGCATCGAGCGGCGCATCTGCCGCGCAGTTGCGGAGTTCTCGTTCCGGCAGGCAGAACAGGTGGGCGCGAAGGTGTTCGGCGGTCCCAAGTACACGGTGAGCCCGGTTTACGAGGGGATGCTCAAGGAGGAGATGGACGCCGCGGCCGAGCGGCACACCGACGTTCCCTACGAGCCGCAGCTCATCGATGCGACGTTCGCGTTGCTGATCGCCTCGGCCGGCGATCCGCTCGTGATTCCCGCACTCAACCGTGACGGCGACATCTTGTCCGACCTCGTGCTGCCGCTCTTCGGGTCGATCGCCGGCTCGGAATCCCTCGTCGTCGCGTTCGAGGACGACTACGAGCCGAAGGCGTTGCTGGCGGAAGCAGCGCACGGAACCGCACCTTCGCTCCTCGGCAAGAACGTTGCGAACCCGATGGCGATGATCCTCGCCGGTGCCGCGCTGTTCGGGTTCGGAGACGAGCGGACGCAGCAGACGGGGCGCGCGATTCGCGAAGCATGTCTGGAGACTGTCTCGCAGGGAGTTCGCACGGCCGACCTCGGTGGACACGCGGGCACGAGCGAGTACACCGACGAGGTCATCCGGAGGGTGAGGTCGAAGCTCTAGGTCTGGGCGACGCTCTAGTTACATCGCCGCGGCGTCGGCGAGGGCGCCGGCGCTCCACGCGTCGAGAAACGCGCGCGCGAAAGCGGGATCGAACTGGGAGCCGGCGCAACGCTCGATCTCACCAAGCGCGCTCCGTGTCGGCAGCGCTCGCCGGTAAGGACGCATGGAAGTCATGGCATCGAATGCGTCGGCGACCGCGAGCAGTCGTGCTCCCTCAGGGATCTGCGTGCCCCGCCGACCGGTCGGATAACCCTGGCCGTCCCAGCGCTCGTGGTGGTACAGGACGTACGGCAGCGCATCTCGCGCCGGTCCGATCGGGCTGATCAGCTTCGCGCCAGCCGCCGGATGGGTCCTGATCTCTGCGAGCTCGTGGGGCAGGAGCGGGCCGCGCTTGCGCAGGAGCGCCGGGGAGACCGTCACCTTGCCGATGTCGTGCAGCGGTGCTCCGACCTCCAGCGTCCTGAGCTTTCGGTCGTCCCAGCCGAGCCAGGCCGCAAGCCGCCTGGACACGAAGGTCACGCGCGCGCAGTGCGCGGCTGTCGAGGGATCGCGCGCAGCAAGCGCGGAAGCGAGGTCGGCCAGCATCGGCTCGGAGACTTTCCAGGCCGCGAGCCTTTTCCCTTCACTTCCAGATGCCGGTGATGGGAGCGACGTAAGCAGAGCGCCCGAGCAGCGGCAGCCCCCAGGCCTGTTCGATCGTCCGCAGAATCCCGTACTGGCTCGTCACGCCCGTGAAACGCGAGCCGGCCCGGACGGTCTTTCCCAGCGCGAGCGCGACCGCGTGGCCGCCTCCGCCGAGGTTGCTGCTCCCTTCGTCGAACAGAACGAAGACAACCGTCTTCGGAAGCTGAAGGAACGTCGGCGCCTGCTTGCGTAGCCAGGCGTCGCCGGTGGACACCGAGCAGTCGTGCATCGAGTGACAGAGGTCGGGAATCACGAGCGAGAAGTCCGGCAGCGCTTTTGCCTGGACGTCCACGGCCAACTGGGAGAGCGGCACGAGCCGCGCGCGGCGGGACGGATCCCCGGCGACATCGCGAAAGTAGGCGAACGGATTGTGCTTCTTCGCGTAGCGGCCGTTTCCAGCTCCGAGGTATCCGGCAACCGGGAGTCCCTCCGCGTACGTCTTCCAGGTTCGGCCCGAAAGCTCGATGGTGTCCGCCAGATTCTTCGCATCCACGACGCAGGCGGTGCAGTCCGTCGTGATTCCCTGTGTCGAGCCTGAGACGAGCCCGATGTAGTTGGGCAGGCTCGGATGGGTGATGCCGTAGTAGCGCGTGAGCTTTGCGTAGCGGCGCGCGTAGGCATTGAACGTCGGAGCGGTGCGATTCCCGAGCACGCTCGACGACTCCTTGTTCTCGAAGACGATCACCACGACATGGTCGAACGCCGGCGGAGGTGTGACGGCGCTCGAGGCCCGCCCCGCGCTGAGCACACAGACCACCAGCAGCGCGCACGCGATTGCCTTCATGCCGTCTCCACCCGACGGCGCCACACGTGGACCCCGACGAACGCCAGCACCACGACGGCCGCGATGCCCGCTCCCGCGTACACGCCGTAACGTGCGACGGTGTCCGCCACGGCCTTGCCCGCGTAGTAGGAGAGCAGGCCGACGCCGGTCGCCCAGACGATGCCACCCAAAGCGTTCCAGAGCAGGAATCTCCACCAGGGCATGCGCGTGATTCCGGCCATCCATGCTCCCGTGACCCGAATTCCGCCGAAGAATCGCGCGAAGAAGACCGCCTTGCCGCCGTGCTTCTCGAAGAACTTCTCCGCCCGAGGCATCACGCGATCCGTCTGGCGCTTCACCCAGGCATAGCGTTCGATCAGGCGACGCCCACCCTCGCGTCCCAACCAGTAGCCGATGTTGTCCCCGATGATGGCGCCTGCTGCTGCGACGACGATGACGGCGACGATCGACAGGTGGCCCTGGGCTGCATAGACACTGGCGGCGATCAGCGCTGTTTCGCCCGGGACCCACACGCCGGCGGACTCCGCGCAGACGACCCCGAAGACGAACCAGAGCCCGTACGTGTGGATGAAATGGGTCAACAGCGTTCAGGGTACGTAAGATCGCGCCGTGCGAATCGGCGTTCCGCGGGAGGTCGAGCCGGGCGAACGCCGAGTGGCGCTCGTCCCTGAAGCCGTCTCGAAGCTGATTGCAAGCGGGTTCGAGGTCGTCGTCGAGCGCGGCGCCGGCGTCGCTGCCTCGTTTCCCGACGAGGCGTATCGCGAGGCCGGCGCAGTCCTCGCCGACCAGGTGTGGGACGCGGACGCAATCGTCAAGGTGAGGAAGCCGACCGCCGCGGAAACGCAGCGGTTGCGCAGCGGGCAGCTGCTCATCGGTTTCCTCGAACCGCTCACCGATCCCTCCGGGATCGGGGCGTTGGCGCAGCGCGGTGTGCAGGCTTTTGCGATGGAGTCGATCCCGCGAACTACACGCGCGCAGTCGATGGATGCCCTGTCCTCCCAGGCGACGGTGTCGGGCTACAAGGCCGTGCTGCTGGCCGCCGAGCACCTTCCCCGGTTCTTCCCGATGCTGATGACCGCGGCCGGCACCGTCGCTCCGGCGAAGGTGCTCGTGCTGGGCGCCGGGGTCGCCGGACTGCAGGCGATTGCAACCGCACGGCGGCTTGGGGCGGTCGTCGCCGGCTTCGACGTGCGTCCGGTCGTGAAGGAGCAGGTCGAGAGTCTCGGCGCAACGTTCCTCGAGCTCGGTGTCCTCGGCGAAGAAACTGCCGGCGGTTACGCCGGCGAACTGAGCGCGGACGAGCAGCGCAAACAGCAAGAGGAGCTAACTGAGCGAATCCCGGATTACGACGTCGTCATCACGACCGCGCTGATTCCCGGACGCCCCGCTCCGAAGCTGATTCCTGCGACTGCGATTGCCCGGATGCGTCCCGGCTCCGTCATCGTCGACCTCGCAGCCGAGGCGGGTGGCAACGCGGAATCGACCGAGCCGGGCGAGATCGTCGAGCGCGACGGCGTCACGCTCGTCGGATTGACGAATCTCGCGGCGACGATGCCGCTCCACGCGAGCCAGCTCTACGCAAGGAACGTCAGTGCGCTCTTGCAGCACCTAGCCCCTGAAGGCGAGCTCGCCCTCGACTGGAACGACGAGATCACGGTGGGCGCCTGCGTGACCCGGGAGAAGGCGGCCGTCGCATGAGTCACGGGCTGCTGCTGACGTTCGAAGTCACGATTCTCGTGCTCGCGATCTTCCTCGGCTTCGAAGTCATCTCCAAGGTGCCGACGCTGTTGCACACGCCGCTGATGTCGGGCACGAACGCGATCCACGGGATCGTCATCGTCGGCGCGATGCTCGTCGCCGGCCTCGATCACAAGGACACGCTCACGAGCGTCATCGGCCTGATCGCGGTCGTGCTCGCCTCCGCAAACGTTGTGGGCGGCTTCGTCGTCACCGACCGCATGCTCGAGATGTTCAAGAAGCGGGAGAAGAAACCGGAAACTTGAGCCGCGAAGTTACGAATCTCCTCTATCTGATCACGATCGTGACGTTCATCCTGGCGTTGCGGTTCCTGTCGAACCCGGCGACGGCCCGACGCGGCAATCAGATCGGCGCCGCCGGAATGCTCGTGGCGATCGTCGTCACCTTCCTGCAGAAGGGTGTCAACAGCTACTGGGAGATCATCGTCGGCATGATCGTCGGCGGCGCTTTCGGCGCCGTCGCGGCGCGCAGAGTGCACATGACGGCGATGCCGCAGATGGTCGCGTTGTTCAACGGCGTCGGCGGCGGTGCAGCAGCGCTCATCTCACTCGCCGAGTTCCACCTGCACGCCCCCGATCCGGGAACGCTCCAGGCTGACATCAGCTCCTCGATCGTGCTCTCCGCGATCATCGGGAGTGTCTCGTTCTCGGGCTCGATGATCGCGTTCGCGAAGCTGCAGGAGCTGATCCGTGGACGGCCGATCACGTATCCGCTGCAGCAGGTCGTCAACGGTCTCCTGTTCGCCGCCATCGTGGCCGCCGGCATCGCGATCGCGGCCGGCGCCGAGCAGCAATGGCTGATCTGGGCGATCCTCGGCGGCGCGTCTGTCTTCGGGATCCTCTTCGTCTTGCCGATCGGGGGCGCCGACATGCCGGTCGTGATCTCGTTGCTGAACGCCTTCACCGGCCTGGCTGCAGCGGCGACCGGTTTCGAGCTGGAGAACAACGTCCTGATCGTCAGCGGCATGCTCGTCGGCGCGTCGGGAACGTTCCTCACGATCATGATGGGCCGGGCGATGAACAGGTCCGTGGCCAACGTGCTGTTCGGTGCGTTCGGCCAACTCGCTCCCTCTGTTGCGGACGCCGCTGCCGGTGGGGATGCCGACGGCCAGGTCCGCTCGACGACGACGGACGACGTCGCCGTGATGCTCGGCTATGCGCACAAGGTCGTCTTCGTTCCCGGTTACGGGATGGCTGTCGCACAGGCACAGCACGACGTCCGCGCTCTCGCCGATCTTCTCGAATCGCGCGGCGTCGAGGTGTCGTACGCGATCCACCCTGTCGCGGGCCGAATGCCCGGCCACATGAACGTCCTGCTCGCGGAGGCGAACGTGCCCTATCCGCAGCTCAAGGAGATGGAGGAAGCGAACGCGGAGTTCCCGCGCACCGACGTCGCTCTCGTCATCGGAGCGAACGACGTTGTCAATCCCGATGCCCGCAACAACGCCGGCAGCCCGATCTACGGGATGCCCATCCTCAACGTCGACAGCGCGCAGCAGGTCGTGGTGCTGAAGCGAAGCATGAGCCCGGGCTTCGCGGGGATCGAGAACCCGCTCTTCCTGAATCCGAAGACCGCGATGCTGTTCGGGGACGCGAAAGAGTCGATCGAGAAGCTCGCCGCGGCCGTCAAGCACCTCTGAACTCCTCGCCTTCGGCTCGTCGCGTGGGGGAAACCATGTTTCCCCCACGAGCCCCCTTCTTTTTCGAGAGTACGCTCGGACGTTCGCAGCCGGACCGTGCACGCGCCCGAGAGCGCAAGTGGGGAAACCTCCCGGTTTCCCTCTTCCCCTTCCACACGTCGACGGCTTACGCCGTCGCCTCTCTACGATCCTGGTGTTGATTGCGAAGGTTCTGTTCTGGTCCTCCCTGGGCGCGCTGGCCTGGACCCAGCTCGGCTATGCGCTCTTCGCCGCCGCTCTGGCCCGCGTTCGCTCGCGGCCCGTTCTCAGGAAAGACTTCACTCCGTCGGTCAGCCTGATCGTCGCCGCACATGACGAGGAGGACGTGATCGAGCGGCGGCTCGAGAATTTGCTCGCGCTCGACTATCCGGGCGAGCAGCTGGAGATCGTGGTCGCGTCGGATGCCTCGGCTGACCGCACGGATGAGCTGGTCGAGGCGGTAGCGGCGCGCGAGCCCCGGGTCCGGCTCCTGCGCTGTCCGCGAGAAGGCAAGGTCGCAGCCCAAAATCGGGCCGTCCGCGAGACGCAGGGCGAGATCCTCGCGTTCTCCGATGCCAACGCGCAGTGGCAGCCGGATGCGTTGCGCACACTCGTGCGCAACTACGCGGACGCGGACGTCGCCTACGTTTGCGGCTCGAGCGTGTACGAAGCGGCCGACGGGACGAACCGTGAGGGGACGTACTGGCGCTTCGAGAGCTGGCTGCGCCGCAGCGAATCGAGACTCGGTTCGATCACGGGCGGCATCGGTGCGATCTACACGGTGCGGCGCTCGGACTACGTCGAGGTCGATCCGCGCTTCGGTCACGACCTGGCGCTCCCGTACCTGATGGTGCAGCACGGGCGGCGTGCCGTGTACGACCCGCAGGCGCTCGCGTCGGAGAAGCCGTCAAGCGACATCGAGGACGAGTACCGCCGCAAGGTGCGAATGTTCGAGCACTGCTGGCTGATCGTCCTGCGCGGCAAGATGCTTCACGGGCTGG
>DAITAW010000116.1:0-7528 GCA_036824055.1 Gaiellaceae bacterium
GGAAGCTGCGAGCGGTCGCACCTTTGGTGTTCGGCCTCGCTCGGCAGCGGCGCCTACGCCGGCGGTGTTCGGCTACCACGAGCTGTTCCATGCGCTGACGATCGTGGGAGTCGCCTGTCAGTACGTGGCGATTGCTTTCTTCATCGTCCGCGACGGGTCGCTCAGCGGCGGCATCCCCTCGAAGTGCATGCTGTCGCGTTTTGGCGGAAACGCGACTTAATACGCGGTACTCCAACCTCGTGTGGAGGGTCTCTTAGTTGCTTGTATAGGCAACGGTGACAAGAGGTGTAAACGGCTTGTGTAGGCGCTTCTTGCGCTTCTCGCGGCGACCGTTTAGCGCCTCGGCGCGGTCTCCGTCGCGGCTTATCGTGCCGCTGTTTCGCGGGCTCGGTATCGCGCTCCGGCACCCTATCCCCGCGAAACGTAGAAACGTAGTCCGACCGCGGGCTCGGTATCGCGCTCCGGCACCTATCCCCGCGAAACGTAGAAACGTAGTCCGACCGCGGGCTCGGTATCGCGCTCCGGCACCTATCCCCGCGAAACGTAGAAACGTAGTCCGACCGGCAGAGCAACGAGACCCGGCTCAACCCCTCCGCCACGAAAACGTAGAAACGTAGGCCGACACGGACGCGATTGTCGCGATTCCGCCAAAACGCGACAGACACCACTTTGTCGCGCAACCAAGAGAGGGCGACAGCAGTCAATCGCCGACGGAAGAGAGATCAATTCGGGGTCGCACCAGCGCGATCGACGCGCCCAAAGCGTCCCGACGAGTCGCTCACGCGGATGCGAGCACCAGCTGGCCTGCGCGTGGAAGGCGGGCTACGTTTCAGTCATCGCAGCCGCCCTTACTGCACAAGCGCCTTCCCGAATGCCGCGAGAGACACAGCCGGCGGTCGAACCCGCGACCTCCGGCGTGACAGGCCGCGCAGGGGTGCCAGCGTGTGCCGCCTCCTGCCGCTGAACCGGCTCTAGAAGCGCGCTCGGTCGTTATCGCGGTGCATCCGTTCGGCACACGACGGCACCGTTCGGAACGGCCATGCTTGCAGCTCGCTTGCACTGATCTACCCTGGCCACTCTGAGCCCGAGACGACGATCCCTCCCAGACATTCCGCTGCCCGCCTCGAGACGGCAGATCGACCTCGCCGGCGACCGGATGCGAGCGTGGTGGTCAGACATGAACCTGCCGGCAAACCTCATCGACACCGACGAAGACCTTCGTGCTGCGGCACTGCTCATGCTGCACTTTCGGTCCGGATTCCAGGATCCGCTGCACCGCGTGACAATGGGCCTGCGGTCATTCGTAAAGACCGAGGGCGCTCCTGTCATCGTCGCGCAACGCATGAAGCGCTCTCCGACGATTGCCGGGAAGCTCGTCAGGATGCCCACCGTCCGCCTAACCCAGATGCAAGACATCGCCGGGTGTCGCGCGATTCTGCCGACGCAGCGACACGTTTATCAGGTGGTGCGCCGGATCCGACGAAACTCGATCATCAAAGGGGACCCGGCCGACTACGCTGCGCAACCGAAGGAAACCGGCTATCGAGCTGTCCATGTCATCGTTGAGCGCCGGGGTCGGCTCATCGAGATCCAGCTGCGCACGCCCTTTCAGCAGCGTTGGGCGGCGGAGGTCGACCGAGCTGCTGGACAGGTGGGCATCGCATTGAAAGACGGCCAGGGACCACCCGAAATTGCCGATGCCTTCGCGGAACTCGCCGACGAAATCGCCGACATGGGGGACGACCCCCGCGCGCAGGCCAGGTTAGATGAGGGCTGCGAGGCGATTCGCGGGCAGGTCCGCGAGTACCTCCTGGCGAACTAGAGTGAGCCCATGCCCCTGAAGCACTACCTCATCGTCTACAACCACGGAGAGCAGAAGCTCCTACAGGCGGCCGAGTACACGGACGTGGATGAGGCGACCGCCGCATATGCAGAACTCGAGCGGCGACACAGGGGCGACACGAATCTCGAGATCGTCCTGGTCGGATCAGACTCGCTCGACACTATCCGTCTGACTCACGGGAACTACTTCGACGGTGAGGACACCGCTGCCGTTGAGCGTCTGGCCGGCGCGCACTAGCTCCGGTCTGACTCTGCCCGAGTAGCGTTGCGGCGACGATGACGTTTCTGTACGCACTTTATGATCGCAGCGTCGACGAGCTGATCGAGTTCTTCCCCTCACAGGAGACGGCGGAGGAGACTGTCGCTGAAACCCTCGCGGACGAGCCGCATTGGCGAGAGGTACTGGACGTGATTCTGGTCGAGTTCGCGGACTCGCCGAACTGAGATGCATGCGGATCCGGTCGTCGACGCGACGCGGGCTTTTCTCGACGAGCTGATGCCGATCCTCAAAGAGAGGTGCCCCGAGGACGAGGATCAGGCAATCGAAGTCCCGAGCCTGAGCAGATGGATCCTAGAGCTCGACATGGGTCACGCGATGCGTCGATACCGAGCTGTTCCTGTGCTGTTCACCGCCGAGCAGCAGTGCGCCGCTCGCCTGCTCGGCGAGTTTCGCGAGGCCGGTTACGCCGCGCTTGTCGCTCTCGACAGCGCGCTTGCCGCCGATCCAATCGTCGGTCCAAGGATTGCCGGCGAGTCGCTAGTGAGCTTCGGTGCAGGGGGCGGGGCGTTTCAGGGGCCGGGGCTGATTCAGCTACTCGTCGATGTCGCGTTCTCGGAAGGTGTCGCGCATGGTGGTCATGAGGCTCTCGCGACACGATGGGTCGAGTTTCTCCGGCGTCCTAGCGATCGCGTAACAGCCGTGATCGCTTTGCGCGAGTTCGAGATATCCACCGTCCCGTTCGCGCTAGAACCGGATCTCATCATCGACGAGCTCAGCGAGGCGGAGGTCGCCGTGGCAGTACGTTTCGGCGGCGGGTTGAAAGGCCTGTCGGCCGACGAGCGCATGGTGGCCAGGACCTTCGCAATCAAAACGACATTCGAATCACGCGTGTTCGTTGGCGACGTCCCGATCGCCGAGCACCCGCGCGAACAGGCTGCGCGAGAGAAAGCTGAAGCGCAAGCCGCCCTCGCGCTCCGCGCTCTCCAGGTCTTTAAGCGCGGCCGCGTCAGCGCGTCAGCCACGTTCCAGTACACAGCGAGATTCGGCGATGAAACGACGCCGGTTCAGGGCAGCGTCGGCCCAGGGTTTGGTTGGCACGCCGCTGAGCCCTATGTGCTCGACGACGGCGAAGCGGCGGGTTTTCGGGACTTCTGGCTCGCGTTCAAAGAGACCCATGCCCGACCGGCGATCGCGAGCGCTCTTCGCCGCTTCAACTTTGCTGCTGAGCGTGGGCTACCGGACGACGAAATCGTCGACCTGATGATTGCGGCCGAGGCTCTCTTCCTGAAAGAGATTGACGAGCGATACCGCGGGGAGTTGAGTTATCGCCTCGGACTCCGCGCAGCTTCGCTTCTGGGTAGGACACTCGACGAGCGTCTGCGGCTCTTCAAGTTCATGCGGCGCGCCTATGACGCACGGAGCGTCGTCGTCCACGGCGGAGTTCACAGCGGAGATGATCTGATGAGACTCGACGGCTCGCCGGCCACGGTCCATGAGTTCGCCGATGATCTGGAGGGCATAGTCCGGGAGGCACTGCAGCGCGCAATCCGCAGCCTGGCCCAAGGCGAGGCCTTCCCGCCTGCTTGGGAAGAGCTAGTGCTTGCGGGACCCACCGGTTGACCTCCGGCTAGAGAGAGGCCGGCTCCCGCCCCAACGTCTCCGACTGCAAGCCACGTCGACGGCGGGCCGCCTGCGGTCCGCAAGCGTAACAAGGAACTCAAGCGTTTCAGGGAATCAGGGCCTCGCGGGCTCCGCGTCCGAGCTCCAATGCAGGTTCCCAGGTTCGAGGCAAGCAAGCGCACGACTTCGGCGCGGATGTCGTCGCGGCAGCTCGAGCGGTCTGTCGCGTTTTGGCGGACAGACGACAAGCTCCCCTCGATTGGGCGCACCGTAGGGACCGCCACGCGCTCGTGGCTGGCCCGTACACGCGAGGCCAGTCGGTTCCGAGGGAAATCGGTCGAGGACGCGGTTTCAGACCGAAGTGACCTGATAACGCGCACTGGTTTATTCGAGATGCAGCCGTCCTGCGCAGTTGACATTCGGACACCCTGAATTGAAGCTTGGCTGACGCGCTACGAGAGGAGAACCAGGGGTTCTAAAGAGGCACCTTCCAACAGGGGGTTTTCAGATGATCAGGAGGCGCATCTCCGCGAGCATGGCTGTATCCATAATCGCGCTGTTCGTCGCACTATCGGCCACCGCAGTTGCCGCGTCCCGCTACATCATTACAAGCAGCAACCAGATCAAGCCCGGCGCCATTGGACTAAGGAACATCTCAGCTAGCGCCCGAACCAGCCTGCGCGGAAACGAAGGCCCTCAAGGTCCGGCAGGACAGAACGCGCTCGCGAACGCGCATGTCTTCAGCCACAGCCAAGCGGTGCCTCCGAATTCGTACTTCTACTTCTTTCTTGTTTGCCCCTCAGGAGAACGGGCGATCGGCGGAGGCGCCGACAGCACCTCGAATCAGGCGGTGATCAATTCGTCCTTTCCGGCGGATGCGAACGGCAACGCGGCGGGTAATGGTGCAGTCGCGGCTGCCTGGCGTACACAGGTCCTAAACGCCAGCGGCAGCCAGCTGACAATGACGTACTACGTCGTCTGCGCGTAAACGCTTGCCCGGCGTTCACGAGGCGCGACGTTTCTATCGACGCTGCGCTAGCCAAAGCGCGAATCGCGGTAGCCCGGGTCGTTCGTCGGGCGCGCTCCTCGGCCTGCTCGACCGTTTCGCCGGCCTGCGTCTCGACGGAGAGCCGCGCGCCGTCTACCAGCGGATCGCTACATCGTGCGAGGCGCTCATGAAACAGGCCGCTCCTGACCCGGGCCGTCCGAGCATCGAGTTCTACCGTCGCCGCGACGTCATCGATCTGCTGCTACCGGTCAGGTGATTGACCGGGTTCGGACAACAATCAGCGCCTCGGCGGTCAGTACCGCGTTCCGTCCGAGCCCGCATCGCTAGGTCGCTGTCGCGTTTTGGCGGAAGCGCGACACGCCCGGCGCCACGACCGTTCGCGTCGCATCCACAGCTAAGGCAGCCCGACGAACTGCACGGGCAGCGCTCCGGTCTGCAGCGCCAGCGCAAGCCGCTTGACGTCGCTAAGCCCTCCTCGGCCCATGTCGATCTGCGCGCCGTTGGCGCCTGGGATGCCGTCCGGGTTGCGGACGAAGTCGATGTAGGGCGCAGACTGGATCTGGCCGTCGAGGACGATCGCGAAATGCTGCGCGCAGCTCAGGACGGAGGTGTTGTCGGTCTTGCCCTGGCAGACGAGCGCGCCGCGTTGCGCCTCCCGGCGCGTGATCGTCTCGAAGATCTTCGTGCCCTTGTCGGTGAACTGGATCAGCACGACCGGCTGGTTCGTCAGCGGATCGATGTCCGCACGCGTTGCGGAGAGCTTGAGGTCAGCGCCGGTCATCTCGGCTCCCGGCTTGAAGAGGTAGTAGCCCGTCCTCGTGGAAAGAGCCCTGACGCTCAGGCAGTTCCCCACTTGGACGTTGCAAGTGACGACAACGGTGTCCCTCGGCACCGGAAGCGCCGTCGCCCCACTCGGTCTCTGCGGTAACGGCCCGCGCAGGACGCGGCGGTTACCGTCGAAGAGGTACCACTGCGATGCACCACGCTTGGCCAGCCTGCGTGTCTGCGGCGCCGCGAGGAGCCGATAGAGGCTCTCGCTTGCCACCGGTAACCGAGCCGGCCCGCGCACCGACGGGCCCGTCAGGTGAGCTTCGAAATCGTAGAACTCGAGCAGCGCGGTCTTGCCGACGAGGCGGACGCTCGTCGCCGAAACACCCCTCGGCAATGCGATCGTGACCACGTCTCCACCGTCAACGCGCACGTCCGCGTCGGAGACGCCAAGCTTCTGCAGCCGCTCGCGCATGATCGAGGCGGAACGGTCGAGATCCCGGGCGCTGACGTGATGGCCGGGCGCCGGCACCGCCTTCAGCCGAACGACAAACGTCTCACGCTTCTTTCCGTGTCCGCATCCTGATGTCGCGAGCAGCGCGACAGCTGCGACGACTAGCGCTCTACAAGCCTTCGCTGCCAGCAATGTCGACTAGGACCACCACACGTTCGGGTCTAGGGTATGTGTTCTGCTCCTGCTAAGTGACTCGGTCAATCGGTTCGTGCTTGGAGATAAGCAGCTCGCTGCACCGTGAGGGCTGGCTCTCTGCAATACGCGGCTTTCGGGAACGTCACCCGAGCGGCCCCTTGGGGACGGTTCTTAGAAGAGCTCCTGCACGGCGGTGACGACCGCGCGAATCACTGGGAAGCTGTGCGAGTTGGCGACAGCGATGACGACGTGCTGGCCGTCGCGCGTCGCGCGTAGCTGGACGGTGTAGCCAGCCATCGCGCCGCCGTGGCCGTACGCCGTGCCGCGCGGGTGGTCATACGCGCGAACACCAAGGCCCCTTTCGACCATTTCGGGATGCGCTCGGAAGAGATGCCGGAAGAACACCGCGAGGTCAAAAACGTCGGCGGCCACGGCGCGGTCAATCCAGTAGAGCGATACGTCACGCGGAGATTCGACCGCCGGGAACGTCCCGCCCTTCAACGCGTAGCCGTGCGCGACATCCGGCGGCGGCTCGAGTCCCGCCTGGAACGTCGTACGCGAAAGCCCGTATGGCTCGAAGACGTGCTCGCGAAGGAGATCGCCGAGTGGACGGCCGGTCTCACGCTCTAGGATGAGGTCGATGGCGGCGTAGTTCGAGCTGGAGTACGAAACCTCGCCGAAGTTCCGCAACGGATATCGAAGCGCAGCCTCTAGGAACCTTTCCGGCTCCGAGAGTGCAGGCGGGCCAAACGCAAGCTGCTCATAGGTCTCACCGTCCCACATGTAGTCGAAGAGCCCGCTGCGATGCGACAGCAGGTGCCAGAGCGTGATCCGCTCATCGAGTTGCGGTAGCCAACGCGCCGCCGGGACATCGAGGTCGTCGAAGAGCGTGACGGCAACGAGCGCCATGTACGCCTTGTCGACGCTGCCGACCCACGTGCGACGTTCCGGCGTCATCGGCTCGCGCATCTCCAGGTTCGCGAAGCCGGCGCACTCGACCTCTCCGTCGACGTACACGATCGCGCCGATCGCGCCGGTTTCGACGATCGCGTCCGCCCACCTGTTGCGTGGACGGGTAGGAAGCGCCGTCATAGTGCTTGGACGATAACGAGGCCTCAGATCCCCGGATCCACCGGGCTCCTGAGCGGAGCTCATGCTCACCGCGATCCGGGTCGAGGTGAAGCGCGCGGAGCGGCGCAGGGGGCAGCGTGTCAGCTTGACATGCTCGCCTGCGCACCTTCTTTGCGGCCCAACATGACACCTCGAGTTCTTGTCGCGTTTCCGCCAAAGGGCGACGTGACACTGTGTGGCGAGTAGGTTGCGGGCACCTAACCGCCGCCGGCCAGTGGTCTTCGCACGACCACGTGGAAGACGTGCCAGTGCTTCACCGGCTCGAACGCGGTCGGCCCGTCTTCTTCAA
>DAITAW010000217.1:0-1622 GCA_036824055.1 Gaiellaceae bacterium
AGCCCTCCAGGCCCATGACCTCTTCGGTCAGGAGCGTCCCGTTGTCCCGAAACTGCGTATGCCGCTTCCGGGGCACCGCACCAAGACGCTGGTAGAAGGGCACGCCGGGAGGATACCCGGCGACCCCTCTACCGAACGATCGTCATTGGCGCCGCCTGGCTCAGATACAGGATGCACCGACCCGTTTTGCAGTCCAGTCGATCTGGTCGCCCCAGGCGCCGACGACAGTCGTCTTTGTCGCCTTCTTGATCGTGAACGGACCTGAACCGTCTACATCCCACGCAAGCGGGACTTCGACGCCGCTGGAGATGACCGTGCCGGCGATGTGGTACGAGCCGTCGGCCTTCACCTTCGCCGCCTTGCCGGACAGGTCGAACGAACCTTTGATGTTCACTTCGCCCGCAGCGTTCACCGCGGGCATCTCGGCACTGCCATGCGCGGTTACATCCATGAACCCGGTCGCGGTTCCGTTCTTGCTCACCTGAAGCGTGAACGTGGCTTTCCCCTTGTGGAAAGTGACGGTGGCGCCGTTCTCAGTGGACGTGTACTCGAAAAGTCCCTTCCCTTTCCAGCAGCCCTTGTCGAAGATCTTCGCGTGAGGCTTCGGCTTTGCGGTCACGCCGCCCACAAGGGCGAGCGCAAGTGCGGATGCCGCGAAGGTCATCAGCAACCACCGCACACATCGCCTGCCCGTCGCTGAATTCATGCGTTGTCCCCTCCTCGTCGATCGAGGGTCGCTTTCTTCCGCCACTGTGATCCCATGCGACGATTCGGTCAAGCGACGGCGAGCGCGGCAAGCCGCTCGCCGACCGCCGGTGCGAACTTGAAGCCGTGTCCTGAGCAGGCCGAGCCTACGACGATGCGGCCGTGGCGTTCCAGCACGAAGCTTTCGTCCTCAGTGGTCGTGTAGACGCAAGTCTCCGCGCCGAGCGGCTTGGGGTCGGCCTCGCGGTACGTTTCGCTGACCCAGGCCGAGATCGAATCGAGCAGGTGGAGATCCGGCAGCCCGTCGTCGTCCGGGTTCGTTTCGGGGCCGGCGTGGTGCGCGCCCGCCTTGAGCCCGTGGATCGGGTCGCGCAGCGAGTACATCGCGTGCCCGCGGCTCTCGGGGTCGAGCTGAACGATCGAGGGCAGCGGCGGGCCGTCGAGCTTGAAGTAGGCGACGGTCTCGCGCGTGATCTTGACGGGCAGCTCGATTCCCTCCGGCTCGAGCAGCCGTCCCGCCCACGATCCGGCCGTCACGACGACGACGTCGGCGTCGAGCGCGGCGAGCGATTCGACCCGGGAGCTCTCATGCAGCTTCGCGCCCGTCTTCGTTGCGACGTCGAGAAGCGCCTGCCACGCAAGGTCGGCGCGCACGATCCCCGCCTCGGACTGGAAGAGCACCGTCCAGCCGTCCGGGACGCCGATCGGCCAGCGCTCGCGGGCCGCTTCGGCGTCGAGCAGCTCGTACTCGGCGCCGCGAGCCTCGAGCGCATCGCGCGAGCTCGTGGCGGGATCGCCGACGAGCTCGAGCAGCCCGTGCAGCTCCAACAGCCGCTCGCCTGACGCCGCCTCGAGCTCCCGCCAGCCCGCGAACGCCTCCTCTGCGAACTGAACCCACTCGGGCTCGGGGTACGCCA
>DAITAW010000218.1:0-1613 GCA_036824055.1 Gaiellaceae bacterium
AGCTGCTATGTCCAGCCTGAGGCATGTGAACGCACGGTACGCCGCGTACGGTCTGACGGTCTGCGCTCAGTAGGCGCCCGTTCGAGCAGGGGCGCCGTGGTTGACGGTTGCACGTCCCCGGGGTAGCGTCGCTGCGGTCATCTGCCAACCACGAGAGCGAGTGAAAAGTGACGCCGCGGCGGACGCGACCTCAAGCAGTGGCGGGGATCATCTACGCGTTCGCGGGGTTCCTCGTCGCGCTTGCCTTGACCGGCCTGGTGATCGGCGTGCACGACGCCTCGCTCGCAGGCGGTGGCCTGGGCCAGACGCTCGGTAGCGCTGCCCTGCTCGCTCTCGCCGTCGTCTTCGCCATCGCCGCGAGCCAGCTCCTCGGCCTCGGACGCCACCGCACCTGGAAGGACAGCGACCGTCCGCCGTGCAAGCCGATCGTCCTCGTCGCGTTCCTGGTGACGATCTTGCTGGGCGTCTACACCTTCTTCTCGGCGATTCGAAATCCGGGCCCGCAACGGCCCTTCGTCGTTGCCGGCGCCGTGGCGCTGATGCTCCTCGGGCTTGGCGGCCTGTCCTTCTTCGGTCGCGACGCGCGAGTAACGCTGCCCAGGCTCGGGACGATTGCCCTCGGCTTCGTCGGAACGATCATCGGTGCGTGGCAGTTCTGGTACTCGAACCAGTACGCCCCGGAGCATGCTGGGCGCGCCGTGACGCTGAAGGTCGGACTGCAGCTCGAGCCCGGTCAACAGCGAGCATTCGACGTGATCCGCGCGACGATCGACTACCAGGCCGTGGGCAAGCGAAGCGTGTCCGTGGTCGGGTCGACCTACACCCTCACGGGCTCACGGATCTTTCGCTGCGAGCGGCCGGCCAAAGCCGCGACTGTCGCGGGCGTGTTCAAGAGCCTGCTCCCGGACCCCCAGCGCAGCCGCTTCATGGCGAACGTCTGGGAGGCACAGCCGGCCGCGGTCCTCGCCGCGGGAAGATTCGCCGGCGACGGGAAGCGCCTGGACCCCGACGTTCCGGCGTCGCGCGACCTCATCTTCCTGACGCCGCACGGCCGCTACCAGCTCCTGCGATTTCGCGCCCAGCTGTTCGCCATCCCAGCCTCGGTCCAGCTCTCTCAGCGGGAGGCGCCGACGTACGAGTACGCGGGCGACCACCGTGTCTACGGGTACTGGCACGTCGACGACGACAGTTGGTTCCGCGACCTCGTCTACGGGCGTGAGCGGTGGGTCGTCCTCCGCTACGAGCTTGGCAACCCCGGCCGCAACCCGTTGAGCATCCCGGACCTGCGCGTGGTCGCGCGCTTTCCGCAACCGAGTTGGGGGAAGGGGATGCCGAGCAGGTCAAGCGTCCTCAAGCTCTTCAACGGCGTCCAGCCGAGCGATTCGAGCGAACCGTTTGCGGACTCCGAGCTGGCGCTCGAAGACGTTGCTGAGCCAACCGCTCGGGAATCGCGGAAGCGCAAATGCCGCTGAGGACACCGACTCGGTAGGGTTGCGCGATGGATCGGCGCCGGTTGCTCGCGCTTGGCTCCGGCGCAGTGGTGCTCGCCGGCGCTGGCCTGGTCGCGCGGCCGTCCGAGGCGAACGTCAGCGCGGCATGTTCGGCGGACGTGG
>DAITAW010000117.1:0-7420 GCA_036824055.1 Gaiellaceae bacterium
GGGAATCAGGTGTGCATGGCCACGCGCACGCCGCTGCGCGACTACGAGCGCTTCCGCGCAGAGCCCTCGCACGGCCTGCTCGACCGGGCCGAAGAGTGGGTCGAGGAGACCGGGTTCGCGCCGGAGGGCGAGCCTGAAGAGGGAGTGCCGTGGCACGCCGTGGTGCTGATCGTCGCCGGACTCGCGCTCCTCATCGCAGTCGAGATCACGCTCGCCTTTGGGATCGCGAAGCTCGTCACCGGGCACGCGTACTAGAGGTCGCTCGCCTGGGCCAGCGTCCTCACGCCTGAGCACCTCACCCCGGCTGGCCACGCCGCATAGGCACCTGCAGCATCGAGGACTGCCCGAGCCGGGCAGCCGACGGTGGTCAGTTCAATGTTGCAAGGTAACTGTCCCGTCACGGCAACGATGCTCGACTGGGCCAGTGTTCCGGAATGACCCCTGACGGCCTGCTGCCGTGCATTCGCTAGACAGCCGTGGCGCGAGGCCGCAGACTATGTTTCGTGGACGTGCCGGAGGTGGAGTACGCGCGTAGCGGCGAGGTGGCGATCGCCTACCAGGTCTTCGGGGAGGGGCCGGTCGACCTCGTCTTCGCCCGCGGGTTCGCGGGCGACCTACTGACGACGTGGGAACAGCCGCCCCTCGTCCACCAGCTCCAGAGCTTTGCGGCGATAGCGCGTGTCCTCATGCTCGACAAACGCGGGACAGGTCTCTCTGACGGCTTCCGTGAGCCACCTACGCTCGAGACGCGGATGGACGACCTGCGCCTCGTGATGGATGCCGTTGGGTCGGAACGAGCGGTGCTTTGGAGCGCGCAGGACGGCGCGCGACTGGCGCTCCTGTTTGCGGCGACGTATCCGGAGCGCACAGCCGGGCTCGTGCTCTACGACCCGCACGCGACGTCTCGGCGCGACGATGATTACCCGTGGGCGCCGAGCGACGAGGAATGGCGTCGCCGGCTGGCCGACGCGCGCGAGGGCTGGGGCACGGTCGAGTATTTCCGCCGTCTGGTGGCGGACTGGGCACCGGAGCGAGTCGGCGATGGCGAGTTCCTCGACTGGTTCGTCCGCCATATGCGGCGCAGCCTCAGCCCGGGCGCCGCGGTCGGATTCCTGCGGGCGACGATGGGGGCCGACGTACGCGACGTCCTCGCGGCCGTGCGCGTCCCGACACTTGTGCTGGCGGCGCCCGACCGGCGCGAACCGGCGGCGTACGTCGCCTCCCGGATCCGTAGCAGCGAGCTCGTTGTGCTGCCGTCCGTGCGAGGGCTTTTCACGTGGCTGGACGTAGAAGCGCACGAGCGCGCAATGGACGAGACCGAGCGCTTCGTTGCTCGCGTCGGGCGGGTAGCGTCGCCCGATCCCGTCCTCGCCACGGTGCTCTTCACCGACATCGTGAGTTCGACCGACCGCGCCGCCGAGCTCGGAGACAGAGCCTGGCGGGAGCTACTCGAGCGGCACCACGCGATCATGCGCCGCCGCCTCGCCGAGTTCCGGGGCGACGAGCTCGACACGGCAGGTGACGGCTTCCTCGCCGCATTCGACGGTCCCGGCCGCGCGATCCAGTGCGCCCTAGCGTTCATGCGCGACGTGCCGGCGCTCGGGCTCGAGGTCAGGGCCGGCGTGCACACCGGAGAGTGCGAGCGGCTGGACGGCAAGCTCGCCGGCATCGCCGTCGCCGTTGGAGCCAGGATCGCCTCCATGGCTAAGCCGGGCGAAATCCTCGTCTCCGGAACCGTGCAAGACCTCGTCGCTGGCTCACCCTTCGCTTTCGAGGACCGCGGAGCGCACGAACTGAAGGGAGTTCCGGGTTCGTGGCGACTCGCCGCCCTGCTCGTTCCCCGCTAGACGGTTTGACGAGCCATGCGGGAAGCGACGGCGACGCGCGGGAAGTTCGCTCGCCTGGGCCAGTGTTCCGGAATGACCCCTGACCCTGTCCCGGAACGACAGCGACGCGGGCACAGCACTACCCAGGAGTCTTCGTCGCCAGCCGCGCTCGACAGCCGTCCCGGAGCTGAACCGTGGAGCTGCGACCCGGCGGCCCCGCGGTTCAGTCGCGTCGACCTCTAGCTCGTCCAGCCGAGCTGCCGCACCGCCCAGCCGTCGTTCCAGATCTTCGTCATGTGCCGGATCCGGCCGTCGGCGAAGTCCATCACGTAGACGTAATCGGTGCTTGCACTCTCGCCGGTCGGCGGCACAGGCCCGCCCTCGCCCGTGTGAGTGCCGTGGAAGACGGCGTAGGCGGCGACGTTCTGACGCTCGGCGTCGACGGCGAACGACTTCAGCTCGTATCGCGCATCCGGCAGCACGACGAGCATTCCCTTCATCCACTCGGCGTACTCCCTCAGTGTGTGGACGTCCGCCAGCGCGTCCGCCTGCGCCTCGAAGGTGGCATCGGGTTCGCAGTAGGCGCTGCACGCCTCCCACCCCTTCCCCGTTTCGACGGCGTCGAAGAACGCCATCGCGTTCTCCGTGATAGGTGCGGTGTCCGTTGCGGCCACGATGCATTCCCCTCTCTCGTCGAGGCAGAGCAGCGAGCCTAACAACGCGCAGCTTCGCTAGCCAGTCGGGCTCGACGGCGCGACCGCATGCGGCGACGCTGTCCCGTAGAGACAGCGTCACTCGCCTGGGCGAGTGTTCCGGAATGACCCCTGACAGACGCCCCTACGGCTGTCGTGGGGGAGCAGGCGCGCGGGCTCGACGGCAGACCAGGGAGGTAGTAGCGTCCGTCGCGCTGATGGCAGACGCATCCGGTGATCCCGCTCGGATCGTTCTCGACATGGTCGACGCGTACAACGCTCGCGACCTCGACCGCACCGTCGAGTACTTCGCAGACGACGCCGTCTTCGTCAATGCGGAAGGTGCCGTCACTGAAACCGGCAAGGCCGCGATCCGCGACGTGTTCGACGACGTCTTCTCGACGAATCCGGAGCTCCGCGCAGACGTCCCAACGACGATCTGCGTCGGCGACTGGGTGATGATCCACTCGATCGTGGAGGACTGGGTTCATCGCGACGGCACCCACGCCCGTATGGAATGGGTCGAGCTGTACCACGTCGCCGCAGGCAAGATCGACCGGATGCAGCTCTTCGCCTGAGTCGATCCGCCGCGCCACCGAGCGGCTTCCGTCGCGTGGGCCAGTGTCCTTACGTCTGAGCACTTGCTGCCCGCTGGCCTACGGCAACCAGCGGCCTGTCAACTCAATGTTGTTAAGTAACCGTCTGGGCGCCGCGGCGAGCGCCGCTCGAGCGCATGGTGCTCACCCAAGTGCACACCTCAGCCTCAGAAGCTGCGGTTCAGCGGGAGCGTTCGAGGTCAGCTTCACCTATCGCGCCCCCGCCCAACAGGTAGTCGATGGGCGGTCGGTGGTCAGGGCTAACCGTGTGCGGGGTTAAGAGACAGGGCACCCCAACGAGCCCCTCCTTCGTGTTGCGGGTTTGGAAACGACGAACGCCGACGTCTCAGGCGAGGATCTCGGTCGGTGTGGTGGCCAGGATTGAGTCGAGGCGTCCGAGCCATGGCTTGGCTTCGAGGCGCTCGAACGTCTCGCGAGCCGAGTCCAGGAGCGGCTGCGCCTCGTCGGCGCGGCCTTGGCTGGTCAGCCATTCGGCGTGTTCGACCTGGCAGGCAGCGACATAGAACGGCATCTCGCTTTCGACGAAGATCCGTTCCGCCGTCGCATAGTGTGTGTCCGGATCGTGCTCGGGCAAGCGCGCACGGAAGCGCGCCTGTTGCCCGCGCAGGAACGGCGCGAGCTCGCCGGAGTGCAACTCGTCGAAGATGGCGAGAAGCTCGCGCAGGGTGTCGGCCTCGACGAAGTCTCCGACGGCGTCGAGCACCAGAAGGCGTAGGAAGGACCTTCCGCCAGTCCATCGGGCCCGTAGAGACGTGGCGCGTTCGATTTCTCTGGACGCCTCGTCCTGCCGACCCTCGGCTGCGGACACGAGCGCGTTCATCACGGCGTATGTGCTGGAGAAGTCCGCATTCTCCGAGTGCGCGACGACTGCGTTCGCGGCCAGGAACTCGCGTGCGCGCGAGATGTCGCCGCGCTGCACATAGATCGGCGCGAGGAAGATGAGAAGCCCACGTGCGAATTCGGTCACGGCGATTGGCTCCGCCTCTGCCGCCCGCTCAAGCGCCTCGTCCCACCGTCCGAGCATCATTAGCGGCGCTGTGACGCCGCCGGCGAAGATGACCTCCCATTGCCGATCGCCGATCCGGCGTGCGAGTTCCAAGGCTCGCTCGTGGTTCGCGATCTGATCACGCCATCGACCCATGATCCAGAGCCAGGCACCGAGGTTGTTGTAGGCACGAAGCGCGGCCGTGTGCAGGTCGTGCTCAAGCGCGATCGCCAGCGCACCCTCGAGCAGAAACTCTGCCTCGCGCGGACGATGGAATCGCCCCAGAACCCCTGATTTTGTGTTCAGTGCCTGTGCGAGCGTTTCGTGTTGATCGGTGGCCTCCGCGAGTGCGAGCGCCCGTTCGAGGTGCACCGCGGCACGCTCGTTCTCGCCGGTGAAGAAGAGGAAGCGGCCGAGCTGCGCGGCGACGGCGGCGATGTCCTCCTGCGCGCCTGCCGTTTCGAGCGCCTGCAAGGCTGGCTCGAGCCGCGCGACCGCCTGCGGGGGGTGACCGTCCTCGAAGTCGATCTCCGCGAGCTGCCACGACACACGTGCGGCGCGGACAGGGTCGCCGAGAAGCTCGTAGCCCTCGTGCGCCCGCTCAAGCAGCGCACGCGCGGCGCCGGGATTGTTCGCGTGCCATGCCATGCGTCCCGCTCGGTCGGCCAGCTCGATGCGCCTTGGCTCGTCCTCGACGAGCTGAGCCGCCTGCTGGAAATAACGCTGCGCCTCGGCCGCAGCCGCGAGCCGCGCCGCGCGCTCGCCCGCCCGAGTGAGAGCCTCGGCTGCACGTTCTTTGAGTGTCGGCGCATCCGCTGCCTGGGGATCGAGCTCGTACGCGGCGAGTACGTGCGAAGCGATCACCTCCGCGACCTCGTCCTCGCCGAATGACACCGTGAGCTGCTGCGCCGCGGCCAGGTGTCTGCTCTTGCGCTCGCGTTTCGACAGCGTCTCATAGGCAACCCGGCGTACGAGATCTTGGAGGAAACCGTACTGGCCGTGCTCGGGCGAACGCGGATCGGCCTGCAGCGAAAGCACCTCCTTGCCCAGGAGGGAGGTGAGAAGCGGCTCGAGCTTGGCGTGGTCGAGGCCGGCGAGCGCGGCGAGCGCATCGCGTGTGAACGTCTTGCCGAGGACGGCGGCATTCTGGAGCAGCCGCCGCTCCTCATCGTCGAGCCCGTCGAGCCGTGCCGCGATCAGGGCGTGCAACGTCTCGGGAACCTCCAGCGTCTCGACCTCGCCTACGACCCGGTACGCGGATCCTTCCCGCGTCAGCAACCCGCGGTCCAGCAGCATGCGGACCGTCTCCACCGCGTACAGGGGCACGCCTTCGGCGCGCGTCAGAATCTGCTCCTCGAGCGCGTCCGGGAGTCCCGGCACTAGCCCTCCCAGCAGCTCGCGCATCGCCTGCTCCGGAAGCGGCTCCAGATATATCGACGTGAAGCTGCGTTGCCCGGCTCCCCACGTCGGCCGCTTCTCAAGCAGCTCTGGTCGCGCGAGCGTGATCACGTTCACCCGCTGGTTGCGTGACCACTCGAGCAAATATTCGATGAAGTCGAGCAGGCTCGCGTCGGCCCACTGCAGATCCTCGAACACGAGAACGACCGGATAGGTGTCCGCGAGGCGCTCAAAGAAGAGCCGCCACGCCGCGAAGAGCTCCTGACGCTCACCAGCCCCCGCGTCCGCGGCACCAAGGAGTTGGGCGAGGCGCGGTTCCACGAACCGCCGCTCCTCGTCATCAAGCAGGTGTTCGCTCAGGGTCGCTCGCAGCTTCTCGAGCGCTTCCGCCGAAGGATCTTCCTCCGTGATCTGACAGCGCATCCGCACCATGTCCGCCAGCGCCCAGTAGGTCACGCCCTCCCCGTAGGCGAGGCAGCGGCCGTGATGCCACCACACCGTCTCGACGATCCCGTCGAAGTACTTATAGAACTCCCATGCAAGACGCGACTTTCCAATCCCGGCGATACCAGTCACGGAGACCAGCTGCGCTCTGCGCTGCTCGGCGCACGAGTGGAAGATGTCCTTGATCTGCCGCAGCTCGCGATCACGACCCACGAACGGCGCCTCCAGGCCCTCCGCCTTCAACTCGCCCCGGCGGGCGGAGACGACGCGCAACGCACGCCACAGGCGCGTCGGCAGTTCCTTGCCCTTCAACTCGTGCTCGCCGGCGTCCGCGTACGCGATCGCGTACTCGCTCGCGCGCCGCGTCGCCTCACCAACCAGAACCGAGCCAGGCGCGGCGACAGCCTGAACACGAGAGGCGGTATTAACCAGGTCACCCGCGACCATTCCCTCCCCCTCCGCGCCGATCGTCACCGCCGCTTCGCCCGTGAGGACGCTGGCGCGCGCACGCAGCTCCGGCGCACCGACCTCGTCCCCCAGCGCTGAGACAGCCGTAACCAGGTCGAGCGCGGCGCGCACCGCGCGCTCCGCATCGTCCTCGGTCGCCACGGGCGTCCCCCACACGGCCATCACGGCGTCGCCAATGAACTTCTCGACGGTGCCGCCGTACACACCGATCAACCGGCGGCAGGTGTCGAAGTAACGAGAGAGCAGCTCCCGCACCTCCTCCGGATCACGCGACTCCGACAACGGCGTAAACCCGACCAAATCGGCAAACAGCACGGAGACGAGACGGCGCTCAGCTACCGGCGCTCCGATGCTCGCGGACGGGGCAGTCGCGCCAACGGGTGCGCCTCCAAGTGCGGAGCCGCACTCGTTACAGAACTTTGCCCCCTGGTCGTTCGGAGCGCCGCAGGCGGAGCAGGCCACGGCCAGAGCGGCTCCGCATTCACTGCAGAACTTAGAGCCCTCCCGGTTTTCAGCGCCACAGTTCGCGCAGGCTGCCATCTGTCGAACAGCCTATTCGGCTAGGCACGCAGCACCAAGAGTGACATCCGGTGGTCATGACTCGCGGCTTTCGCTTGCTTGGCTCCGAGGTGGCCGCAGCTCTGGCTGAGGTCGCAGCGCCAGGCACTGGGCGCAGGCGCGGAGGTCGTCCCGCTCGACTCGGTCGCTGCCGGCGACCATGCCGAGTTGCTGGCGGGCGTACGCGGCGGCATAACGGGTGAGGAGCGCCTGGCTGCGGGGCGACGGTTGGACCCTCCCGGAGCGGATGCGTTTGACGGTGGTGAGGTCCGTCGGGTTGCCATCGAGGCCGCGGAGCCAGTCGGTCTCCGCCCGCTCAAATCAATGTTGTCAATTAACCGTCTGGGCTCAAGGTGGAAATGTCACTCGGAGATGGAGGCGACGAGTTCGGCGCGCAGCTCGTTCGCGCGAGCGACGCCGACGGTGTGGCCT
>DAITAW010000028.1:0-29606 GCA_036824055.1 Gaiellaceae bacterium
CGCCGTCCGGCGTGAAGGCCTCGGGGCCGTTGATCAGCTTGATCACCTCCGCGTCCCCAAGCTCGGGGACGCGCACGAGCGCGCCTTCCATCAACTCCTCGAAGCGCGGCCAGTCCTCTGCCAGCAGCTTCCCGTTGAAGTCCGCCGGGATGCCGTCGAGTGACCAGGGCGCCGGCTGCCGCTCGTATCCGCCCATGACCAGACCGCCCGACTCGCCGCGAAAGTAGACGAGCAGAGACGGGTCGCGCATCGTGGGCACGTCCAGCGGAACGCCGTGCGGCTTCGTGATCAGGTACTCGTGCGCCATCGGGATCACGGGGACGTTCACTCCCGCGAGCCGTCCGATCTCGCCCGCGAAGATTCCGCCGGCGTCGATCACGATCTCTGCCTGGATCTCGCCCCGATCGGTGACGACCCCTCTGACCCGGTTGCCGTCTACATCGATCGCCGTCACGCGCGTGTTCGTGTAGATCTCGGCGCCGCGGCGGCGCGCTCCTTCCGCTAGGGCTAACGTCAATTGGCTCGGGTCGATGTAACCGTCAGTCGGCAGGTACGCCGCACCGAGCACACCATCGGTCGACATCGGCGGGAAGAGCCGCTGCGACTCGGCGGCCGAGACGAGCTCGAGCGGCAGGCCAAAAGTTTTTGCCCAACCCGCCTGGCGTGCAAGCTCCTCCATCCGTTCCTCCGACGACGCGAGACGCAGCGACCCCACCTCGCGCCAGCCGGTCTCGAGCCCGACCTCGTCGCCGAGCGTGCGGTACAGCTCGACCGAGCTCATCATCATCTTGGTCAGGCTGAGCGAGCCGCGAAGCTGTCCGACCAGGCCGGCCGAATGGAAGGTCGAGCCACTCGTGAGCTCGGCACGCTCGCACAGCACGACGTCGTCCCAGCCAAGTCGCGTGAGCCAGTAGAGGATCGAGCAGCCGCCGACGCCGCCGCCGATTACGACCGCACGCGCGGCGCTCTTCACGGGCAGACCCTATCCCGGGGCGGCACTTCGGCACAGAACGCGGATCGGGTCGCCGGCGCCTAGCGGTTCGACGTATTCCTACTCACTCGGATGGGGGACGCCCCCCTGGCGATCAATGGTCGATGCTCAGGACGAAGTAACTGCGGTTGGCGAAAATGGAGAAGCGGCGAACACTCACCTGGCCCTCGATGGCTTCGAGGCTCTTGTCGACTTTTGAGTCGGCGGGGCTCTCCGCCACGGCG
The DNA here is from genome assembly GCA_036824055.1 of Gaiellaceae bacterium. GTDB lineage: Bacteria > Actinomycetota > Thermoleophilia > Gaiellales > Gaiellaceae > 3-1-20CM-4-69-9. The sequence continues at coordinate 1,216 of DAITAW010000028.1, forward strand.
ACTTTCGCGTGCCTCCTGTGGATCGGCCTTGCTTTGCCGGGTCTGCCGTTGTTGCCGGGTGTGGGCGGCGGCCAAGGCAGCAACGTTGCGATCTCCCTCAACAGCGCGGTTCTCGGTGTGCAGGACAGCCGGACCTTCGCGCCTGCGGGTGGTCTCGCCGGCCGTCAGGCGCGCCTCCTCTCTCTCTTGCTACCCGCCCCGGACCCACTCGTCAAGAAGCTCGTAACGAAACCGCCCGTCGCAGCCGCACCGGGTGGGCCGATCGTCGTTGGGCTCCCGCCCGTTGACGGCTCCGCTCCTGCAAGCGATCCTCGCGTCGTCGAAAGCACGCAGGTTGGGTCGCCGCCAGCCACGCCGACCAGGCCGGCGTCTGCACCTCCTCCGCCCTCGCCTCCAAGGCAGACGGCCCCGTCACCGCCGGCACCTCCGCGCAAGCCCGATCCCGAGCCTCCCACACCTGCGCCGCCGGCGAACCCGTCGTCTCCTCCGCCTACCGACCCCGCAGTGCCGTCGGCCGGACCGCAGCCGCCCGCGGCCGGAGACACACCGCCGAGCAACACAGACTCGCCGGGCTCGAGCTCTGGGTCCGACACGGGCAACGCTCCGGCAACTGGTAACGGGACTGGAACTGGCAGCGGTAACGCGGGCGGCGGCAACACTGGCGGCAACGGCAACGGAAACGGCAACGGCAACGCGGGTGGGAACAACCCGAACGCCGGTGGCGGCAACGCCGGCGGCAACGGCGGCAACGGAAACGGAAACGGAAACGCGGGCGGCAACAACCCGAACGCCGGCGGCGGCAACCCCAACGCCGGTGGTGGCAACGCCGGCGGCAACGGCGGCAACGGAAACGGAAACGGAAGCGCGGGCGGCAACAACCCGAACGCCGGTGGTGGCAACCCCAACGCCGGTGGTGGCAACCCCAACGCCGGTGGTGGCAACCCCAACGCCGGTAGCGGCAACCCCAACGCGGGCGGCAGCAACGGCGGCAACGGCGGAAACGGAAACGGAAACGCGGGCGGCAACAACCCGAATGCCGCTGGGGGCAACCCCAACGCCGGCGGCGGCAACGCCGGTGGCAACGGCGGCAACGGCAACGGCAACGGAAACGCAGGCGGCAACAACCCCAACGCCGGCGGTGGCAACCCCAACGCCGGTGGCGGCAACGCCGGTGGCAACGGCGGCAACGGCAACGGCAACGCAGGCAGCAACAACCCGAACGCCGGCGGCGGCAACCCCAACGCCGGTGGCGCCAACGCCGGTGGCAACGGCAACGGGAACGGCAACGCGGGCGGCAACAACCCGAACGCCGGCGGCGGCAACCCCAACGCTGGCGGCGGCAACCCCAACGCCGGCGGGGCCAACGCCGGTGGCAACGGCAACGGAAACGGCAACGTAGGCGGCAACAAACCCCCGAAGAAGGGGCAGTAAGTGGAGAGTCGCTTTCGTTCCCGTTACGGCCGGCTGGCCATTACAAGGGCCGCGCTCATCGTCTTCCTGCTCTTCGCGGCCGCTATTGCCGCGGTCGTCTTCACACTCGACCTGAGCGCTCGGCACTCGAACCGTCAGGAAGCCCGGACGGAGCTTGCGAGCACTGCACGGGTCGCCGCCTCCACCTTCTCGACCATGCGCGCCAACCTTCGGACGCGGGTCAGCGAACTTGCTGCTTCTGCCTCGCTTCAGCAGGCTGTGCTGGGCAAGAACGAAGCGCAGCTGAGGTCATTCGCCACTTCACACGACGCGCGCATCGCTCTGCGGGGTCGCAGCTTCGGCAAGCTTCCAAAGGAGCCGCGAGTCATGGCGACGGCAACTCTGGCGCGACGAGGTCACGCAGTCGCGCGGGTAACCATGGCCGTCCCGATGGATCGTTCCCTGCTGGCCGTCTTGCAGAGCGCGACGCCGATGCCGAAGCACGCGGCGCTCGTGCTGGTCCAGCATGGTCGGCTCATCGCTGGAGGCCCGGCCGGTACGCGCATCAAGGTCGGCGCCCGGCAAATCGAAGTCGGAGGCGTGGCGTTCTACTCGACGGACACCAACCTCGGGGCCGTGAATGCGTCTCTCGTCGCGGTTGAGCCGGTGTCGGCGGTCTCCGCACGAGTGAACGCCTATCGAAGGCGTCTGCTCTTCGTCGCGGCGATCACCCTGGCACTTGCGGCCGGGCTCGCGACGCGCCTCGCCCGGCCGGTGGCACGGGTCTTCGCCGATCTGGCGCGACTGACCCGACAGGCACAGACCGACGGCCTGACGAATCTCGCCAACCGCCGCACCCTAGATGAGCGCCTCGACGATGAGGTCGAGCACGCGCGACGACTGGGAACGCATGTCGGCTTCGTAATCGCCGACATCGACGACTTCAAGTCGATCAACGACAGCTATGGGCACCAGACCGGTGACGAGGTTCTGCGGCGCGTCGCGCAAGCCTTCGCCGAGGCCGTTCGCGAGCTCGACTTGCCGGGCCGTTACGGCGGCGAGGAGATCGCTCTCGTGTTGCCGGGAACGAATCTGACGGGGGCGCGCGCGCTGGCAGAGAAGATCCGCAAGAACCTCGAGGAGCTTTCCGTCACCACGGCCGAGGGAACGCCTCTCAAGGTGACTGCCAGCTTCGGCGCGGCCTGTTTCCCGGCGCAGCCGACTGTCGAGGCGCTCGTCGCTGCAGCCGATGCGGCGCTCTACGACGCCAAGCGAACGGGAAAGAACCGCGTCGTCACCGCGACCGCGAAGAGAAAGTCCCGCGCGAAGGCTGCTGCCGCCGACGCGCCCGTAACGGCCTAGATCCTTCTGTCGTTGTGATCCCTCGTTTTCCCCTGCTCTGAGGGAACAAACCAGCCTCCAAGCGCGCTACGCTCTGCGACATGGAGTCGCGGGGAGACTCATGGGAATCGGTCGGCTGGGAGGCGGCCTGGCAGCAGCCTGAGGAGAACGCCGACCGCGACGAGGTCCTTCGCCTTGCTCGACAGCTGGCCGAGTCGCGAGAGCGCCAGAACGTCGAAGCACTCCTCCAGGTCGAGGATCTGAAACGAGCGCTGCGCGAGCGGGCGAGCGACGTCGCGCGCCGAGAGCTCGAAGTGGAGAGGCGCATCCGCGAACTGGATGACCTCGATGGCCGCGGACGCGAGGGCCGCCGTCTTCGCATGCGCCGCGCCGAACGTCCGCAGGAAGTGGACAAGGCGTCTGAGGACGAGCGGCTCACGCGCCGGGAGTCGGAGGTTCAGCAACGACTCGATGCGCTCGTTCCGCGAGAGCGCGCAATTGCGGAGCGCGAGGCGGCACTGCGCGCTCGCGAGCGCGAGATCGATGAAGCCGAGCTCGCAGTGACCGGACGCGAGCGGGAGGTCACGGAGTCGAAGGAGTCCGTCGCGCGCCGCAAGCTCGAGCTGGAGAGCTCCTACGCCCGGTTGCCCAAGAGCGAAGCCGCATACGCAGAGCTCCGGGCCGCGCTCGAAGACCAGGAACGACAGCTCGAAGCGTCGCGCGCCGAGATCTCCCGGACGACAGACGACCTCGTTGCGCGAGCCGCGGCGCTGGAGGCGGCCGAGCAGGAGCTCACTCAGGTACGAGCACGGCGCGGCGATTCAGTCCCGAGCGAGCACGAGCTCGGCGACGACGAACGTGAGCGGCGGTTTGCCGCGTCGAAGAAAGAGCAGCTCGCCGCACGCGAGGCAGAGCTACTGGCGCGCGAAGCGGAGCTTCTGCGGCTTCAGTCCGGCCTGGGGGCGCAGCAGGAAAGCATTCGAAGACGCGAGCGGGCGCTCGAGGATGCCGAGCGGTTGCGCGAGCGCGAGCGGGCTCTGCCCGCGACTCCGTACGTCAGCTTCACCGAAGGTCTGGACGCCTTCAGCGGCGGCCGGCCGCGTACCCGCTAGAAGTTCTCCGCAAGCACGCGCTTGCAGACCTCGACCACTGACGGGTCGAATTGCGTCCCGGCGCCCTCGTCGAGACGCCACAGCGCTTCTTCCTCAGGAAGCCGTTTTCGGTAAGGCCGGTCCGTGGTCATCGCGTGGTACGCATCGCAGACCAGGATGATCCGCGACTCGATCGGAATCTCCTCGCCCTGCTTGCGGTCCGGATACCCCATCCCGTCGTAGCGTTCGTGACAGTGGCGCACGATTGGACGGACCTCTTCGAGCCGGTCGATCGGAGCAATGATTCGCTCGCCGAGCTCGGGATGCTTCTCGACGAGCTCACGCTCCTCTGCGGTGAGTGGGCCCGGCTTGGACAGGATCGCCTCGGGGATGCCGATCTTCCCGATGTCGTGGAAGAGCGCACCGAGCTCCAGCCGCTTGAGCGAGCGCGTATCGAGCCCGACTCCTTCGCCGACTTTCAGGGCGAGGTCGGTGATCCAGCGTGCGTGAGAGGACGTGTACTCGTCGTTCGCCTCGAGTGCGTTGGCGAGGGCCTCGACCGTCTCGAGGAAGGTCTTCTCGAGGCTCTGGAAATTGCCCGCATTCGTGAGCGCAAGCTTGGCCTGGTGCGCGACGCCTGCGAGCAGGCGCAACTGCCGCTCGCTGAACCCGCCGTCCGCGGGGGCTGCGACCGCGATGCAGCCGAGCCGGCCTCCGTCGAGAGTGAGTGGTGCGACGGCGAAGGGCGTTCCCGCGCCGACCTGGTTCGCGCCCTTGATCGCATTCCGTTGCTCGTCGGTGACGACGAACGGCTCCTTGCCTGAGAAAAAAGCCTCCGCGGACTCATGATCGAAGTGCATCCGTGCGAGGCGGCCTTCGTCGAGCTCGGTGTAGCCGTGAGTCGCGTGAACCGTGAGCTCTCCTCCCGTCAGCTCCTGCAACCACACAGATGCGCGCGGAGCCCCGAGCGTTCGGGCCGACCGCTCCACGATCCGTTCGACCACCTCGTCCATGCCCTCCGCAGTGGAGAGCTGTCGGCTGAACTCCAGCAAGGCTGTCGCGCGCTCGGCCTCGCGGCGTGCAGACTCGTAGAGCCCGGCGTTCTCGAGTGCGACTGCCGCGTGGCCCGCGAGCACTTCCAGCAGGCGCACGTCGTCCTCGTCGAACTGATTCAGGCCGAGCTTCGAGATCACGATGATTCCGACGACCCGGGTGCCATACGTCAGCGGTACGACGACCTGCGACTCGTCGATGGCGTCGGTGCCGGGAAGCACGCGCGCGAACTCGCAGTTCGCTGCGTCGGCGATCAGCAGCGACTCGCCCGTCTGCGCGACGCGGCCGGTGATGCCCTGGCCGACCTTGCAGGCAAGGATCTCCAGCGGCTCCTGCGTCTCGGACGTGAATTGACCGACGAACGCGATCGGAATCACGTTGTCTCCCTCGACCACCGAGACGCGACAGTTGTGGTAATCGATCAGGGACCGCAACTCGGTCGCGATGACGTTGCCGATCTGCCGGACGTCGTTGAGGCGGTTGAGCTTGCCACCGAGGCTCTGCAGCATCTTCATGTGCGCGACGGAGCGCACGTCCCGCGTGGACGGCACCTCTTCGCCGTCGGGACGTTCGAGCTCGGCGTCGTCGTAGAGGATGATCTGGTTCTTGCCGCGTGCCTTGGCGGTCATCATCGCGGCCTCTGCGCAAGCGATCAGCTCGCGCGGGTTCATCGCGTGCTCAGGGCCGCGCGCGAGCCCGACCGAGATCGTGATGCGGCCGGCCGGAACGAACTCCGCCGCCTCGACGCGCTCGACGAGTCGGCGTGCCAGACGCTCGGCGTTCTGCGCCGAGCGAGAGGCGATCACGATCGCGAACTCCTCGCCGCCGAGGCGATAGACCACATCCGACGTGCGCACGGCGTCCTTCAGCGTGTCCGCGAGGCTGCGCAGGATCTCATCCCCCGCACCGTGCCCGTAGACGTCGTTGACTCGCTTGAAGTCGTCGATGTCGAGCATGAGGAGCGAGACCGCGTCATGCGACCGGCTGGCGTTCGCGAGCGCCTGCCGCAGGCGTTCGTGAAAGGCGCGATGGTTGAAGAGACCGGTGAGTGGATCGGTCTGCGCCTGATGCTCGAGCCGCGCCCGGATCTGGGCGTTGTCGAGGGCGAGCGCCGCGGCGTCGCCGAATCGCTTGGCCAGCTCGAAGTCGTTGTCGTCGAATGACGCGTCGTCCCCGAGGCGATAGATGTTCAGCGCACCCTTGATCGAGTCGCGGGCAATCAGCGGGATCGTGATCAGCGCCTCCGGCTCGTCGGCAGGCGTACCCGCCACGGTCATGACTCGCGGATCCAGGTGAGCCTGGTTGACTCGCACCGGCTCGCGATGCTCGACGCCCCACCCCGTCAGCCCGGCCCCGAACGGGCACCTGTCGGCCAGGATCTTGTCCGCCCACTTGTCGCGCGCCCACACCGGGATCAGCAAGCGCCGCGGCTCGTCGGCCTCGTAGATGGTCAACGAGTCGTGCGGGACGAGCTCTGCAAGGGCGTCCGCGATCCGGTCCAGCAGTGCGTCGAGGCTCTGCTCCGCGAGCACGTCGTGGAACACATCCGCGAGGCGACGATAGGACTCGACGCGCGCGGTCCCCTGCGATGCATCGGCGACAACATCCTGCTCGATCAGGCGAAGTGGGAGCGCGTGGTCGCTCATGGGCACGATTGGATTCGCTTGTGCAGCCGCAGTGGAGTCCCCTTTTCTCAGAACCGACACAAAGCAAAGCGGCCTGGAAAGGGGCTGGTATCCCCCGGTCGAGGGGTTCCTCCTCGGTGGGAGCGGTCATAGAGGAGGCATGGCCAAGCCCCCGGCGACCAGGTCTGCCGCGGACTCCCTCCCGGAAGAGCTGTCGCTACCGGCGCTGCGCAAGGCGGCGGCCGCCTGCAAGGGCTGTCGCGGCCTTAGTCGACGACCTCCGGTTCGCCGCGAGCCTGCTCTGACTTGCTCTAACCCGCCTGGGCTTCTTCTTCGGCCTGCGCGCCCTCGGCTTCGCGAGCGCGCTGCGCAAGGTCCTGGCTCAGGTCCTCGGGATCGTTATCGGTCTCGTCCCAGGTCGGCTGCGGCGGACGCGCGCCGAACAATTCGCGAGCGGCGTAGGCAATGGTCGCTGCGAGCCCGAATCCCAGCAGTAGTCGCTTCATGTCCAGCCTCCCGTCGTCGTGGTCCGAGGGACCTACCCTACGACGCCGGACCCGAGTTGACGAGCCGCTAGTCGCCCCAGTCGAAGTCGCGGCTCCGGCCCCAAAGGCCTTCCTCAGAATCGGGGCCGGCCTGCTCGACGGTTTCCTCGCCGGGCCACGCGAGCACCGGAGACTCGGAAGCGACAACGGGCTCCTCGCCGTCCATGGTCTCTTCGAGGCGTGCCTGTTCCTCGGTCTTGAAGAGTGGGTGATTGTCGAAAGGATCCGCGGCCTTGTAATGACCGAGCGGCATCGCGTCCTCCAGCTTGGCGTTCCGTTCCTTCAGCTCGAGATGATCCTGGATGACCTTGGCGAAGATCGACGGCGTCTCAACTTGCATAGAGGCTCCTGGCGTCGGGGGCTGGGGCGGTGCTCCAGGGCGAGATTGTAGCCCTTCAGGGCACTTTTTCCACAGAAGACTGCGGGAGGCTTACGAATGGGAGACGTGCTCGCGCGCCGTCTCGACCCGGTTCTTGCCGGCTCGTTTTGCCTGATACATGGCCGCATCGGCCGCTGCAAAGAGCTCCGAGGCGGTCTTCGCCGGGGGGATCGCAGCGACCCCGAAGCTGGCCGTGACCGGGATCTGGCTGCCGTCGACGGCGAGGACGGTCCGGCCAGCGAGCGCTGCCCGGACCCGCTCGGCCAGCTGGGCGCCGCCCGCGATGTCGGTGCCCGGCAACACCAGGACGAACTCCTCTCCGCCCCAGCGGCCGGCGAGGTCCACGTCCCGGACGGTCTCCTGGAGGAGCACCGCGAACTCATGCAGGACGGCATCCCCCGCGGGATGGCCATGGCGGTCGTTGACGTCCTTGAACCAGTCGAGATCGGCGACGACAACTGCGAGCGAGCCGCCGAAACGCTCGACACGGGCGAGCTCGTCTTGCAGGGTCTCCTCGCACTGGCGTCGATTCGCGAGACCCGTGAGACCGTCGACCAGCGCCTGCCGCTCCACGATCCGATGTAGGCGTGCGTTGTCGAGCGCCACCACCGCATGCGAGGCGAGCGAGGCAGCCGTCATGCTGTCCTCTTCGCTGAATTCTGCTCCAAAGAGCAGCAGCGAGCCGAAGCTGATCGATCCGGCCTGGAGCGGGACCTCGAGACGCTTGGCACCCCGCTCCGGGAAGCCGGCCTTGACCAGTGACCCGCTCGTCCCGACGAGGACACCTCCCACGGCATTGGTCGCTTCCATCGCAGCCTCCACGATGAGTGGCATCAGCTGCTCGGCATCGTGCGTCGCCCCGAGGGCCTCGCCGAAGCGAGAGGTCACGTCCCGCAGGCGTCCCCGCTCTGCCTCGAGCTCCTCGAGCCGCGTCTGGAGCTGGAACGCCATCTGGTTGAACGTTCGGCCGAGCAGCGCGAACTCGTCCCGGCCCTGAACAGGGACGCGTTCCTTCAGATCGCCGCGTGCGATTGCGGCGGCGGCATCGACCAGCCGCCGGATCGTGCGGACGATGGAGCGGCCTTCGACATAGGCGACGCACCCGACGAACACGAGCGCGGCGACGAGCCCGATCAGCAGCTGCTTCATCGCGTTGCGGTTGGCAGCGTCGATGAGTGCCTGCGGGCTGATCACGCCGAGCGTTGCGCCGGGTCGGCCTTCGAGCGTACCGGCGACAAGCGCCCGATATCTCGCTCCACCGAGTGAGACCGTGTGCGGCTTGCCGGAGAGGAGATCGATGCGGCCGCGAAGCGCGGCGGGCGGTCCGGCGACGACTCGCCCGCCCTCCACGAGGAGGACGTGGTCCGCGCTTTCGAGCCCGGAGCGGGCTTCCAGGCGGGTGACGAAGGCGCGATCGAGTGGAACGGAGGCGATCACGGTTCCCTGAGTGCCCCCGGCGCCAACGACGGAGACCTGCCGCGTGGGGGCAGTCGGGTCGGGCCTGCCGACGCGGAAGCCGCCGGGCGCCTCGACGGCGAGATGCGGGTTGGTTGCGAGCATGCGCTGGAGCGCGCCCCGGTCATGAGCGAGGAGGGCCCGCTGGAAGGAAGGTCGGCGAGCGAGCCTCTCTGCAGCGTGATCGGCCGAGCTCAGCGCCTCCTGGTAGGCGGCCAGCGTCGCTCGCAGCCCGGCCTGCAGGCGCGCGTCGACCCGGCGCGCCTCGCTCTGCGAGGCGACCGTCGAAAAGCCCCAAAAGGCGGCCGCGAGCGGAAGCAAGGACAGCAGAAGAAAGTAGGCGACGAGTTTGACCTTGAAACTACCCACGGCTTCCCTTCAAGCCTTTCTCCCCCAGTGCCGATACCTTGTTGAAACCGGTATCGACAACCCAGGGGTCAAACATGAGGGAGACCTGCGCGCGCGTCCTAGCCGCCGCGCTGATGACGGGAGCCATAGGTTTCGTGCTTGCGATGCCCGCAGTGTTCGGCACGGCCCATGACGCCGTCCGTTCGCTGACGTCACCGCCGTCATCCCTTCAGCGCTCCGTTCACGTGGTGGCATCCGCGCTGCCTCGTCCGGTTCACAGATTCCTCGAGCCCGCCCACTCGATTACTCGGGCCGTTCCCGCCGCAGGCGTTGCGGTCTTCTCTCCCCCTCCGACCTCGCCGTCGGTCCCGAAGCCGGCCGCTCAGCCCACGCCTCAGCCGACCCCCCAGCCGGTCACGTCAACCGACACTCGCGCGCTGGCCGGCGACACCCCGGCAGCTCCCGCAACGCCGCCGGCCGAGAACAAAATGACGGGGGGCAAGCGCAAGGGGAAAAGCAAAGGACGCGAAAAGGGCAAGAAAAGTGGTACACCCGCGGCGTCCGAGTCGCAGCCTCTGCCCGCCGCGCCGCCGCCTCCGCCGGCCGGTGAGTCCCCGAGCTCCGACGACGAGAACAACCACGGGCACGACGGCAACAAGGGCAAGAGCGGCAACGACAAGCGGCACGACAAGTAGTGCCTGTGCGAGGATAGTGCGGTGCGACCGCGCCTCACCAGACGCCTTGGCCCCGTCGGTCTGGCACTGACGGCGTGGGACATCTGGCGCCGCCTGCCGCCAAGGCAGCGTAAGCAAATCTTGAACGTGGCCCGCAAGCACGGGCCGAAGGTCGCATCACGCGTGCTCAAGGCGAGCGCGCGTGCGCGCTCGCGCCGGCCGAAGTAAGCGCTACCCCGTTCCGAGCGCAGCGCGGACGATGCGGTCCTGCTCGCGCAGATGGGCGGTCGGATACCCCTCGCTCGGGCTTGCCCGCCAGGGTCTGCCGGCATAGCTGAGTGGGATTCCGATCTCCTTCAGCGGCGCCTCGAGCCGATGGCGGATCGTGCGCCAGGCGCCCATGTTCTGCGGCTCCTCCTGCGTCCAGATGACCTCGTGCACATTCGGATAGCGCGCGACGAGCTCCGCGTACGCCTCGACCGGGAACGGATAGAGCTGCTCGAGCCTTGCGACGGCGACGTGCGAAGCGTCCGCGCGCGCTTCGTGCCCGGCGATGTCGTAGTAGACCTTCCCCGAGCAGACGACGAGCCGAGTCACGTCCTCATGCTTTGCGTTCGGATCGTCGATCACCTGCCGGAACGAGCCTTCCGCGAGGTCGGCGAGTGTCGAGGACGCCTGCTTCAGACGCAAGAGCCCTTTCGGCGTCATCACCACGAGCGGGCGGCCCGCGGCATCGAGGGCCTGACGGCGGAGCAGGTGGAAGTGCTGGCCGGAAGTCGACGGATTCGCGACGCGGATGTTCTCCTGCGCTGCGAGCTGGAGGAACCGCTCCAGGCGTGCGCTCGAGTGCTCGGGACCGTTCCCTTCGTAGCCGTGAGGCAGCAGCAGCGTCAGCCGCGTCGTTTCACGCCACTTCGCCAGTCCCGCCACGATGAACTGGTCGACGACGATCTGCGCGCCGTTGACGAAGTCGCCGAATTGCGCCTCCCAGAGCACGAGCGCCTCCGGTGCCGCAACGGAGTACCCGTACTCGAAGCCGAGACACGCGTATTCCGAGAGCGGCGAGTTGTAGATCTCGAACGACGCGGTTGCATCGTCGAGGTTCTGCAGCGGCGTGAACGTCTCTCCGGTCTGGACGTCGTGCAGCACAGCGTGGCGATGAGAGAACGTGCCGCGCTCGGTGTCCTGACCCGTGAGCCTGATCGGGATCCCCTCGACGAGCAGGGACCCGAAGGCGAGTGCCTCGGCCTGGCCCCAGTCGATGCCACCTTCCTCGATCGTTTTGAGCCGGCGCTGGAGCTGACTCAGCAGCTTCGGGTGGGCCGTGAAGTGCTCGGGGAGGCGCAGCAACTCGTCGTTCAGCTCGCGCAACCGATCGGCCGCAACGGCGGTGACGACGCCGTCGCCGCTCGAGAACGGGATCTTGCCTTCCGCCGGATGCGGCGCGCCGAAGGTCGCCTTCAGGGCTTCGTGCGCCTGCTTCAGCTCCGTCGTGACCTGCGCGAGCAACTGGTCGGCCCCTTCGTCAGTGGTGACTCCCTCCGCGACGAGCCGTTTTGCGAACTGCTCGCGCACGGTCGCATGCTGAGCGATCTGCGCGGTCATCAACGGCTGGGTGTATGCCGCTTCGTCCTGCTCGTTGTGACCATGCCGGCGGTAACCCACGAGGTCGATGACGACGTCGCTCTCGAAGCGGCGGCGGAACGCGAGCGCGAGACTGACCACGGACATAGCCGCCTCGGGGTCGTCGGCGTTGACATGGATGATCGGGACGTCGAAGCCCTTGGCGAGGTCGCTCGAATACCGCGTCGACCGTCCTTCGCCGGGATCGGTGGTGAAGCCGACCTGGTTGTTGGCGATCAAGTGGAGCGTCCCACCGGTCGAATAGCCCTCGAGCGCGGACAGGTTCAACGTCTCCGCGACGCCCCCCTGCCCCGGGAAGGAGGCGTCCCCGTGGATCAGCACGGGTAGCGCAACGCTGGGATCGTGCAAGCCGTACCGTGTCGAGCGATCCGTCTGCTCCGCCCTCGCTCGTCCCTCGACGACAGGATCCACGGCTTCCAGATGGCTGGGGTTGGCGGCGAGCGTGACCGTGATCTCGCCGGCGGCAGTCGAACGCGTCCCGGCCGCCCCCAGGTGGTATTTGACGTCACCGGTTCCGCCCTCGTCGGTGGCGACGACCGCGTCGATCGTGCGCTCGCCCTCGAACTCGCGCAGGATCGAGTCGTAGCCGAGCTCGAGCGTGTGCGCGAGAACATTGAGCCGCCCGCGGTGAGCCATTCCGATCACGACTTCGTGCGCGCCGTTCTCCGCGGCGAGCTCGATTGCCTCGTCGAGCATCGGCACCATGACGTCGAGTCCTTCGATCGAGAACTGCTTCTGTCCGAGGAACGCCCGGCGCAAGTACTGCTCGAACGCTTCGACACGCGAGAGCCGCGCGAGCAGATCTTTCTTCGCGTCGGACGACAACGGGGTGCGGTACTTGCCGGACTCGATCGCCTGCCGCAACCACACGCGCTTCTCATGATCGGCGATGTGCTCGATCTCGTAGGCGATCGTTCCGGTGTACGTCGCGCTGAGACGCGGCAGCGCGTCGGCAAGCGTATCGCCGGCGACGTACATGCGCAGCACGGCTGCCGGCACCCTCGCTTGCAGCTCCGGGGTCAGCTTCGGAATCAGGCGCTCCGGCTCGAGCGCGGGGTCGCCCGGGGGCTCAGACCCGAGTGGATCGAGGTGCGCGGCAAGGTGGCCGTGCATGCGGTGCGCCTTCACGAGCGCCATCGCAGCGGCGACGGCGCCGAGCAACTCGTCGGAAACGGGCTCGGCCCGGGACGCGGGCGGGGCGGCGGCCGGAGCTGGCGCTGCGGGAGTCTGGGTCGAATGGCCATTGCCTGCGACTTCGAGCAGGCGGGCGAGACCGGGATGGGTGGCGACGATCTCGCTGTCGCCGCTCTCGAAGAGCAGGCGCCATTCGTTCGGGACCGCCTCTGGATTTTCGAGGTACTCCTCGAAGAGATCGCGAGCAAAGCCCGCGTTCAGCCCGTCGACGTCAGTCACTACGTCCTTTGTAGCAACGCGACGTGCTACCAGAGGGGATGGCTCGTGATCACGGCCACCGCGAGCCCGATCGCAAAACACGCAGCGCTGATCGCGACCGCATACGTCGCAAGTCGCTCGCTCCGGCCGCCGATCCCCACGGCGACCAGGGACAGCAGGATCGCGAACGGGATCAGCCTGAGCGGCCGGTAGGCGATCCCCGCAAGGCTGACGAAGATCGCGGCGGCGGCGAGGAAGCCCGCCACGGTCTCCGCCGGGCGGCTCTGCCTCCTCGTGCTCGTCGCGCTCACGTGCGCACCGTGGCGCGACGCGTTCGCGCGTAACCGCGTGCGGGGCGACCGTGCGGACCGGATCTCCGCGGACCGGTGCGCCTTGGCCGCCATGGCGGCAGATCGGTGTCGTCGGACGCGGCCACCAGCGCAGCCGATTCCTCAGGTCGGGGCTTGGATTTGACCGCCCAGTAGACGACCCAGCAGAGATAGAGGATGGGGATCTTCATGATCACCATCAACCAGATCAGCTCCCACACTATGAGCCGAGTGTACCCCCGAAATCAGCCGGCAACCTGGGCCTCGAGCTTTCCCTTGATCAGTGCCCTTCCGTGCTGGTCGAACTGCGTCACGTCGAAGCTCGCACGCGCCTGGGCCGCCTGGATCCCACGTGGGGAGGAGATCCGCACGGGCAGCCCGGCGAGGACTTCGTAGACCTCCGTATACCCCCCCTGATCGACGGCGATCCAATGCACACCTGCGGCTGGCTCGACCCAGGCGTAGGCGAGCAGGCCGCCCTTTCGGTCACGGCACAGGATGTCGAGGCGCGGGTCGAGCAACTTGCCGCCGCTTAGGCGACCGGTGGCGCTCCCGCACCAGGGCGGCCGGCGCTCGCCCGCCGGATCCGTGCCGCCGTCGCATCCGTACACCGTCGTGTGACCGGCGTCCGCGAAGGTCAGGCTTTCGCCAAAGACGCCGATGCGCTCGACCACAACGGCGTCGTTCTGGATTCCCGCGCCCGCCGGCCGGCAGCTCGTGAAGCGGCGACCGAGCGTGGTGCCGTCGAGCACACGGCCGATCGCGATCACGCTGCCGGGGACGGGCTTGAACTCCTGCGGGGCCTCGCCGTAGAGCAACCGTTGCGGCCGGGCGCCGCCGCCGGCGCAACTTGCCAGCAACATCGCCACGAGCAACGATGTTGCGCTCAGCCGGTCCAGCCCCATCTCGCCACTCCGCCGTAACTCGGATCGCTGCGATAGGTGCGGTAGAAGATGTTCGTCCCACAGGCTTCGCATTTCGCCTCGACGATCTGATCCCCGCCGTACAGCGAGCGGAAGAAGATCATGCCGATGTGGGTCGAGCTCGCGAACGCGTCCATCACGCCCGCGGTCGACTTGGCGACGACGTGGTTGGGCGCGCCGAAACCGTTCTTGAAGTCTCCCGCGGTATACGGGCCGTGCACGTTGCGCAGGGCACGCCAGTAGTACCGGCCGTCGCGCCACTCGTCGGTCGACTCGCGCCACGTCTTGAACGTGAGGCCCGAGCAGTCTCCGCCTTCGCCGTGCGCCGACGGGTCACCGGGTGCGTCATACGGGTACGAGTCGACGTCGTCGTAGTTCCAGCATCCTCCGCCCCACTGATACCCCTCGTAACGCGCTGCGTTCGCGTAGTCCTGTGCGGCGTCGCGCGTCATCGTGGTCATGAACGTCGGCGAGTCGTAGTTGCAGCTCGCCCAGAAACGATGGTAGGCCTGCGCGCCGGTCGCGCCTGCAAGCACGAGGCCGGCGCAGAAGGCGATGAGGAAAAGCTTCATCGGGGCACCTCCACGTCGAAGCGGTCGATGAAGAGACCGGCGCGAGTCGAGCCGAGTCTGTACAGCGAACCGCCGCTGAGCCGGAAGCGCGAAAGCGGTGCCGACTCGGCCCATTCGAGCGACTCGACCGCGAGGCTGTTCACGATTCCATACCGGTCGAGGACGAGCACGACATACTCACTGCGATCCTCGGTGTAGGCCTTCGTCACCACCACGACGCGATTTCCATGCGGCTCCGCAAGCTGCACCTCGCCGAGGGCCGTGGCGCTCGTGATACGCCAGCTCCGACGAACCGTGTTGCCCTCGAGCTCGGCGAGCCGCAACTCGTCTGCACCGACGCGATCGACCACGAGCTCGCGATCGTTGGCAAACGGGCGGCCGGGACGGCCCCGTTCCGCCTGCGCGAGTCGGCCCAGAGCGGCGCCGTGCTCGGCCACGGGCAGCCATTGCTCCGACGGCTCCTGCTGAACGGTCGGGCCTGCCGGACCGAAGGCCAGCTTCGCCCACGTCCGGTCGGAGAGCCGCTGCGTCCACCGCACCGACCCGTCCTCGCGAAAGCTTCGCAGCACCGGCACGGGAGTCATTCGGTTCGGCGGCTCGAGGACGTCCATCGACCCGCCGGGCTCGAGGGCGAAGTCGGCCAGACCGCCGCTTACCCGCACGTCGGCCGCCTGCACGCCTCGGTGCGACCAGCGTTCGACTCGGGCGTTCACCTGATCGAGAACCGCGACCGTGCCGTCGACTGCGACGTCGAAGGACGAGGGGCCGCTGAAACCAAGGTCGCGAGAGCCGGCGAGTCCTGCCTCACCCACGTCGCTGCCCCAGTGCGCCGCGACCACTCGCTCGTCCGGCGAGCGGCCGTTGCCGAACGTGTGCACGCCCAGCGAGACCTCGGCTGCGTCGCGCAGCGGAAAGCTCCTTTGCGGGGCCGTCTCGCCGCCCGCCGGCAGGGTGACGCTCGCTCCGCTCGCGTCGTCTCGGAGCACGGCGTAGTAGGAGAAGCCCGCACGGGCCGACGCGATGTCGGGTGGCAGATCGACGAAGTACCGGCCCTCGCCGGAGTCCTCGCCGCGGCTCAGCGTCAGCCGGCGGAACGAGCCGCTCTGCCCCGCGCGCGTGTACACCTCGCCGGAGCCGTCACAGGGTCGGCCGTCGTCTCTCGGGGGGCAGACGATCGCGAAGCGGAGCGTGACGCCCACGCCGGGCCGGGTCAGAACGGGCGGGACGTGGGCGACGTCGAGGCCCGGCGCGGCCGGCGTAAGCCCGCTCGCAGCCGAGATCGAGGCCAGTGCGATTCCCCCGATGACACCTGCGACGATCCCGGCAGCTCCCCCCGCAAGCGACCGGATGCCTGGTCGGCGCATGGGACTCCTCCTGGTCGGGATCACTCCGACGGTACGCGGCCAACTACGACGGCTGGGTGACGTCTTTGGCCCAGAAGTGCAAAATTCGAGTTAGCCCAGGCTCCGAACAGGGGAGTACGCAACGAAATGGTCGTAGACGAACGCCTACAAGCCCTCCTCGAACAGGGAGAAGAGCTCGGTTGCCTCAACCTCTCCGCGGTCAGCGAGTTCCTGCAGGAGGCCGATCTCGACGACGACCAGACGACCGGCTTCTTCGAGCAACTCGAAGAGAAGAGCATCGTGCTCACCGACGACTGCGCCCGCCCGGACGCCATCGGGAGCACCTACGTGAACGGCGACCTCGCCGTTGCCACCACCGATGCGCTCCAACTCTTCCTCAACGAGGCCGGCCGCTACAAGCTGCTGACCGCCGCCGAAGAGGTCGAGCTCGCCAAGCGCATCGAAGGCGGCGACAAAGAGGCCAAGGATCTGATGATCAACTCGAACCTCCGTCTGGTCGTCTCGATCGCGAAGAAGTACCAGGGTCACGGCATCTCGCTGCTCGACCTGATCCAGGAGGGCATCATCGGGCTCATCCGTGCGGTGGAGAAATTCGATTGGCGCCGCGGCTACAAATTCTCGACCTACGCGACCTGGTGGATCCGGCAGGCCGTGCAGCGCGGTGTCGCGAACAAGTCACGCACGATCCGCATCCCCGTCCACATCGTCGAGCGCGAGCAGAAGATCTCGCGCGCGGAGCGGGCGCTGCTGACCCAGCTCGAGCGGGACCCGACGGATGAGGAGATCGCCGAGAAGTCGAAGCTTTCGCTCAAGCACGTACATGAGGTCCGCGCCGCGGCCCGCGCTGTGACGAGCCTCGACAGGCCGATCGGGGCGGAGGGCGACGCGAGCTTCGGCGACCTCATCGCCGGCGAGGACGCCGAACCGTCCGAGGAAGTCCACGTCAGCCTCGCCGAGAACGCGGTCCGCAGCGCCGTCGAGACGTTGCCGGAGCGCGAGCGCGAGGTCGTCAAGCTCCGCTACGGGATGAACGGCGATCCGGATCCCAAGTCGCTCGAAGAGATCGGACGACAAATGGGCCTGACCCGCGAGCGGGTGCGACAGATCGAGGCGCGCGCCTTGCAGCGGCTGGCTGAGCGGCGCGAGGTCGCGGCGCTCGGCGAGACCGCCTAGTGCGGGTCTTGCAAAAGCGCACAGTCTCGTCTAACTGAGTACGAGATGGACAAGGCGCCGCCGCCCAGGGAGTCGCGGATTCAGGAGCTCGGTGATCTCCTAGTCGTCTACTTTCGCCCGCGGCGCTCATGGGGAACACTCGGGTTCCTCGCCTTCTGGTTGACGGTCTGGACAGCAGCCGGGATCGCCGCATTCACGCAGCTGCTGCATGCTGATTGGGGCGCGCGCCTGTTCCTCCTGCTGTGGCTCTGCTTCTGGGCGTTCGGCGAGTCCGCCGTGACAGCAATCATCGCGTGGCAACTCTTCGGTCGCGAGTTGCTCGCGGTGTCACCTGAGCGGCTCGAAGTGCGCCGGCAGATCGGGCCGTTCACGAAGACGAAGTCGTACGAGGTCCCGCTCGTGCGCGATCTCACTGCGGCGCGGGCCCCGAGTGACGAAGACGAGCGACCACGCCAAGATTTCGGCCTCGCGTTCGGGTACGACGACAAGACCGTGCATGTCGGCGAGGGGATGAGCGAGCGCGAAGCCGAGCACATCGCCGCGACCGTGTCGGCACGGATCCGCCCGCAGACCTGGTGGGGGGAGGACAGCACGCCCGAGCGGTACGAGCCTCCACTCGAAGGCGCTGCTCCCGCAACGCCCGGACAACGGCGGCGGTTCGGCGTCCTCCCGCAGATCGTGTTTCCACTCCTTGTCGTGGGAGCGATCGCAACCCTCGCGGTGTGGGCCCTTCGCGACTCCCATCGGGAACCGGCGCCGCAAGCGGCGCCCGCTGATGCATCTCCTCGCGGGCCGGTCTGGCCTCCGACTGAGGATCAATTCGCCAGCAGGCGCGTTTTGGCGTCGGCGACGACGTTTCAGACGCTCATGTCGGCCAAGGCCACCGTCCTGAGCCAGCCCGCCTGTAGGCCACACCCGACCTGGCGAGAATGGACGTGCACCGCCACCGCGCGGCCAACGCTGCCGCCGCTTGCCGGACGCACGCTCCGCTATCGCTGCTCCGCGGTCTCCACGCCTTCGCCGGTCGGAGGCCCCGCCGGCCGGGGCGTCATCTGCGGGCCGGACCCCCCTCCGTCTCTCAGAGGCTGATGAGTGGAGCCAGCCGGGCTCGAACCGGCGACCTTCTGGCTGCCAGCCAGACGCTCTCCCAGCTGAGCTATGGCCCCTCGCCCGCCCAGTTTAGCGGCGAACTCGAAATCCCTGGCCCAGTTCACCCCCGCTGCTTGGTTGTTCTGGGTCGGCGCGAGACGCAACTGGATCGCGCTTCGCCCGACGAATGTCGTCAACGGAAGGGAGTAGCACCGATCGGTATCCGCGCAGTAGGCGGCGAAGGCGTCAATCTGATTGCCGAATAGAGTCTCCTCGATAGGCCGTCGCGGTTTCTCCGGTTCGAACAACACCGAACGATGACCACGCGTCGTAACGGCTCGCCCATTTGCACTGAACTCGCATTAGTTCTGGTCGCAAATCGAAGATCAAGTCATAACGCTCAACGGTGTACGCCGCCCAGACACCGATGCCAAGCTCGGCGCGGCGCGCGATCGCCAGTTCCGCGATAGCACCTTTCTGATCTGTCGTCAGCACGTTGTCGAAGTTAGCAACACCCTCGGCTGGGCCGTGTCCCATTGGGACACTTGCGGTGCGTCGAGTTCACGCGCACCCTCGACCGCATGTCGACGCGGACCGCGCTCGTCGCGATTGCACTGCTGCTCCTCACCATCGCGACCGTCTCGCCGCACGGCTCTTCCTCGAAGGGCCCGTACCACGCCGACATCGCGCGCACGCCCGGTGTGCTCAACCCCGATGTCACGCAGGCGAACATCACCTCCACCATCTGCCTACACGGCTGGACGAAGACGATCCGCCCGCAGACCTCATACACGAATGACTTGAAAGAGAAACAAATGCGTGAATACGGCGTCGGCGGCTCCCGTTCCGACTACCAGGAGGACCACCTGATCAGTCTCGAGCTCGGGGGGCATCCGACCGATCCGCGGAACCTCTGGCCCGAGCCCTACCCGCGCGCATCCGAGGTGGACTCGATCGAGAATGACCTCAACGCGAAGATCTGCTCCGGCGCTCTCTCGCTCGAAACCGCTCAGCTGACGGAATCCGAGCTCAAGCATCGCGACGGCTAGGCAAAGGCTCGGGGCCGTCCTACACTCAGCGGCCTGAGATCCGTGGCGACGATCGGCCGTTGGAGCACGCGCCACCCGTGGCGCGCCATCGTGGCCTGGCTCGCCTTCGTCGCTGTCGCCGTCGCGGCGATGGTCGCAACCGGCACGAAGACGCTCCAGAACGGCGCGGTCGGCGAGTCCGCGCGCGGCTACGACATGCTCGACAAGAACAATCTCTGGCCGCCGCCACGCGAGATCGCCTTTCTGCACAGCGCGACGCTCACGGCCAGGGATCCGGCTTTCCGGGCGGCGATCAACGACGTTGCGAAACGCCTCGACTCGCAGCAGGCCCAGATCACCACGCCACAGCAGGATCGAAGTCTCGTTTCCGGCGACGGCCACTCGGCCCTCGTCGTCGCCGCGCTGACCGGAGGCTCTGCAGAGCAGGTGCGCAACACGATCCTCGCGGCCGCGCCGGCGCATCCCGCCGTGACGATCGAGGAGACGGGCGACATCACTGCCAGCGACGCCAGGGACCGGTCCACCAACCACGACCTGCAACGCGCGGAAATCCTCTCGATCCCGGTCACGCTGTTCGTGCTCCTGTTCGCTTTCGGCGCGGTTGTCGCCGCAAGCGTGCCGGTGCTGCTCGCACTGACCGCCGTCGCGGCGGCGTTCGGGCTGCTCGGCCCGATCAGCCAGGCGATTCCGATCGACAACAGCGTACGGACGGTGCTCGTGCTGATCGGAATGGCTGTGGGCGTCGACTACGCGCTCTTCTACGTCATGCGCTCACGCGAGGAGCGACGGCGCGGCCGGCCTCCGCACGAGGCGCTCGAGCGGACGATCCGAACCTCCGGCCGCACGGTCATCCTCTCGGGGACGACGGTGATCATCGCGATGGCAGCGATGTTTCTCATCGGGTCGAAGGTGTTCAACAGCCTTGCGGCCGCCACGATCTCGGTGGTGGCATGCGCCGTTGCGGGATCGGTCACGGTGTTGCCCGGCGTGCTGGAACTGCTCGGGAAGCGCATCGATCGCGGCCGGATTCCCTTCCTGCCTCATCTCCGGACCGACCAGACCCATTCGCGCTTCTGGGCCGCGGTGATCGATCGGGTCCTCAAGCGCCCGGTCCTCTCGTGCGTGCTCTCGGCCGGCCTGCTGATAGCGCTCGCCCTGCCTGCGCTCGGCTTGAAAGTCGCGAAGCCGAGCGACAACTCGCTTTCGCCCCAGAACATTCCCGAGCTGCGCGCTGTCGCAGATATCCGCCGTGAATTCCCCAGTGCGGCGGAGACAGCCACGATCGTCGCCGCGGTACCGGCGGGAAGCGCCGCCTCCCTGCGAATGCAGGGACGGCGTCTCGAGCAACTCGCCTTTGCGCGCGGCATTGGCCACGCCCCGGTGCTCACGACGTCGAACGACAACGGCACCGCAGCGGCCATCTTCCTGCCGTTGACCGGCGCCGGCAACAACGACGCGAGCCGCCGCGCGGTCCTGACGCTCCGTCACGAGCTGATTCCGCGAACCGTCGGCACGATCCCCGGCGCGACGACGGCGGTCACGGGCAGCGTCGCAGAAGACGTCGACTTCACCCGCCAGCTGAAGCACGGTCTCCCCTACGTTCTCGTCTTTGTCCTGTTGCTCGCCTTCCTGCTCCTGCTGGTGGCGTTCCGTTCCATCATCGTGCCGTTGAAGGCGATCGTCCTCAACTTGCTTTCCGTCGGTGCAGCCTACGGCGTGCTCGTGCTCGTCTTCCAACATCACTCGGCCGAGCCCTTGCTGGGCTTCACCTCGAACGGCGCGATCATCTCCTGGCTGCCGCTCTTCCTCTTCGTCGTGCTGTTCGGACTGTCGATGGACTACCACGTCTTCATCCTCAGCCGCGTACGGGAAGGTGTGGACTCCGGAATGAGCAGCGACGACGCCGTGCGTTACGGGATCACGGCCACCGCCGGCGTCGTCACGAGCGCCGCGCTCGTGATGTTCGCCGTGTTCTCGATCTTCGGATCGCTCTCCTCGCTCGACGTGAAGCAAGCCGGGGTCGGCCTTGCAGCCGCAGTGATCATCGACGCGACGATTGTCCGCGCCGTGCTCCTGCCTGCCTCGATGAAGCTCCTGGGCGAGTGGAACTGGTATCTGCCACAGGCGCTGCGGTGGCTGCCACAGGCCGAGATCGAGGCCCCGTCGGTCCACGACCCGGTCTAACACGCGGAGATCACGAGGATCGTCCCATCGAACGTCACGCGCCCCGCACTCTGGCCTTCGTGCCGCCGCTCGCACTCGCCGGACTGACGGCGCTTCTCTTCGGACGCCTCTTGCCCGACGTCGCCGGGAAACCGCTGCACGAAGACGAGGCCGTCGCCGGGTTGATCTCTGCCCGGCCGCTCGGAGACCTCCTGCACACCGTCGTCCTCGATCGTGGCGGAGCGCCGCTCCACTTCGTGCTGGCCCACTTCGTCCTGGCGATCGACACGACGCCCGAAGCCCTGCGGTGGGTCTCGGTCGTGTTCGCGCTCGCAACGGTCCCGCTCTGTTACGACCTCGCGCGACGCGTGTCCGGTCGCGTTGCGGGACTGATCGCGGCCGCGCTCGCAGCGACGTCACAACTCTTGCTGATCTACGGAACGTTCGGGCGGATGTATTCGCTCTTCGCGTTCGCGAGCGCGCTCGCCGCCGATCTCTTCGTGCGCGCGGTCATGCGCCCGCAGCGCCGCCCCGCAATCGCCGCCGCGGCAGCGGCACTGCTGCCGCTGGCGGTGCATCCGTTCGGCGCGTTCCTGTTCGCTGCAGAGGCCGTCGTAGCCCTCTGGCTCTGGCGCGGCCGGCAGCCCCGAGCGGCGTTGCCTGTTCTCGCGGTCGCGGTGCTCGCCGTCCCGCTCGTGCTCGCCGATCTGCGGCTCTCGGAGCGGTATGCCCCGGCAGCAGGCCAGAAGGTCGATCGTGGCACTTCCCCGGGAGCAGCCACGCTGCACGCACTCGGCGGCGCGGCAGGAGGCCGCGGCGCGGCGCTCGTCCTCTTCAGTGCGCTTGCGGCAGTCGGGGCGCTCGCGCTCGCTCGACGCAGTCCCGCTGTCGCAGCCTTCGCAGTGCTGATCTTCGCCGTCCCACCACCCGCTCTCGCGATCGCGAATGCAGCGGGGGTCGCCGGCGAACGCCTGGCTCCCCGCCATCTGATCTTCATGCTGCCCGTCTGGATCGCGCTCGTCGCCACCGGCGCAACCCGACTCGTTGCGTCACTACCGGTGAAGACTCGCGCCGCCGCCGTCGCGGCGATCTTCGCCGCTGCGGCCCTAGCTCCGAACGCCGTCTCCGAGCCACGAACGATGGCGGCGGGAGACGAGCGGGCCGTCGCGGCGCCTGCAGCCTGGCTCACGACGACGCTTGCGCCACGCGACGTCCTCTACCCCTACTCGCCGGTTTTCCTCGCGGCACTCCCCGTCGCCAGGGAAGCTCGAGCGTACTCCCGCGACCCGGTCGCACTCGCCCGCGCCGTTCAACGCACGGGCGTGACGAACGCGGTGTTCGTATCCGTACCGCTACGCGAGCCGGTCGACGGCGATGCCCTCCGCCGAGCGGGTGTTCGGTTCCGCGCATTTCCGTCGTGGCTCATCCTCGAGTCACGAGGCCCGTTTACGGACGGAGCTGCCGCGCTCGAATCGGCGGTCGAGCTCCTCCAAACAGTCGTCCCGCTCGTCACCGAGCCGGCTGCGCGTGCCTACCTCGACCAGATCCGCGGCGCTGCCTGCGTCGCGCTCCACCGACCCTGTTAGCCGGCTGCGACCTCGACCGGTGGCGCGTCGCCCCACAGCTCTTCGAGCCTGTAGTAGGCGCGCGCTTCCGGCGTGAAGATGTGGACGACGACGTCGAGGTAGTCGGCAACGATCCAGGACGCTTCACGCTGACCGTCGACCGAGCTCGGCAAGAGTCGCACGTCGTGCTTCATCCCGCTGTGCACCTCGTCGTAGATGGCGGCGGTTTGACGTGGGTTTTGCCCCGTGCAGACGACGAAGTAATCCGTGTACGAGCAGGCAGGCCGCATATCGAGGATGACGACGTCCTGTGCCAGCTTTTCCTGGGCCAGGCCGGCAATGCGGCGGGCTTGTTCCAGAGACGTCAGTGTGGCTTCAGCTCCGTTTCCAATACTGCAGAAGTGTAGCCGCCGTTCTCGTAGAGCCCGAGCGACTCGATCAGCTCCGCGACCCCCTCGGGGACGAGCCCGTCGATCGACTCGCGGCGGCTGACGCGGTCTCGGATGTCCCGCGACGAGATCGGAACAGGCTCGATCTCGAAGAGCTCGACGCGGTCCGGCCGCGCGAGCTGCTGCAGGACAGCGTCCAGACGCTCCCGCGGAAATCCCGGTCGCGTCGCCACGCCGATTCGAGCCAGGGCGAGTACACCTTCGGGGTCCTTCCACGTCGGGAAGTCCGCGAACTGGTCCGCGCCGATCAGAAACAACGGTTCAGTCCACCGCCCGCCGCGAAGCAGGTCGACCGTGCGCTCGTAGGGATCGGCTTCGACCTGGTAATCGGGAAACGCGGCCCGCGCGAGCTTCAGCCGCGTTGCGGCGTCGAGCTGAACCTCCTTGTGGCCGGGCCGCTCCGCCACGAGCACGGCGATGGCGCCGTCATCGAGATCGAAATGCTCCTGCGCGGCTCGCGCGAGCGCAAGATGCCCGTTGTGCGGTGGGTTGAACGTACCGCCGAGCAGGCCGGTCACTGGACTTCCAGAACCTCGCCGCCCACTTCGACCTCGTCGCCCTTGCGCGCGCCGGCCGCCTCGAGCGCTGCCGCCAGCTCTTCTTCGTCCGCCGGAACTTCGCCGGAGATGCGAAAGCCCCGGTCGGTGCGGAGGACTCTGAAGCGCCGTCCACCCGGCTTCGGCCGATAGAGGAGGAAGTCGACGAGCCCATCCTCGGACGCAGCGGGTGGTGCCTGAGGCGGGCAGAGCTCGAACAGCGCACGCCGGAGCTCGTCGATGCCCGCACCGGTTGCACAGGAGACGCGGAAGATTCGCACGATGCGCTCGTCGTCGACGTGGAAGGCCGGAGAGTCGGCGCGGAGGTCGATCTTGTTGAGGACGATCGCCTGCGGCCTGGTCTCGAGCCCTGCACCGTACGCAGCGAGCTCGCGGTCGATGGTGGCAAAACGCTCGGCGGCGTCGTCTTCGGAAGAGTCGATCACGTGCAGCAGCAGGTTCGCGCGCTCCAGATGAGCGAGGAACTCGTGACCGAGGCCGACGCCCTCACTCGCGCCTTCGATCAGCCCGGGCACGTCGGCCACGGTGAGCTGCCGCGAAGCGTCCGGGGCGTCGACGGTGCCGAGGATGGGCGCGAGCGTCGTGAAGGGATACTCCGCGACCTTCGGCTTCGCATTGGAGATCCTCGTCAGGAGCGAGGACTTGCCCGCGTTGGGAAGCCCGACGAGCGCCGCATCTGCCAGCAGCTTCAGCCGCAGGTCCAGCGTCGCCTCCTCACCGGGAAGGCCGGTTTCCGCAAAGCGGGGCGCGCGGCGAGTCGGTGTGGCAAACCGTTTGTTGCCGCGACCTGGGCTGCCGCCGCGTGCTGCGATCATCCGCGCTCCTGGCGCCGCGAGATCGGCAATGACCTGATCCTGCTCGTCGAGCACCTGTGTCCCGACGGGGACGCGCAACTCGAGCGACTCCCCGGTCGCCCCGTGTTTCAACGCACCCCGACCGGGCTCGCCACTGCCTGCCTTGTAGCGCCGCTTCACGCGGAACGCGGACAGATCGCGCAGATCTGGATCGGCAACCAGCACGACGTTTCCTCCGGGCCCGCCGTCGCCGCCGTCGGGGCCGCCCCTGGGGACGTGCTTCTCACGCCGGAAGTGGAGGCTGCCGTCGCCCCCACGCCCTGCCTGGACGTCGATTCGAGCTCGATCGTGGAACACGGGCCAACGCTAGCGGCCCGCGACGGAGCTGACGAGCTACGCGCTAGTCGCCGACTTCGACGAAGCGTCGCTCGCCACTCTGGCGAAACGCGACCGTGCCGGGGCGGGTCGCGAAGATCGTGTCGTCGCGACCGATGCCTGTACCTGCACCCGGGCGGAACTTCGTTCCACGCTGGCGGACGAGGATCATCCCGGCCTTGACCTCCTGGCCGGAGAAGATCTTCACGCCGAGCATCTTCGGGTTCGAGTCGCGCCCGTTGCGCGACGAGCCGAGTCCCTTCTTGTGAGCCATTAGTTCTTCTCCTGCTTCGTCGCGAGCGCAGACTCGAGTGCTGCGATCGCGCCTTTTCGATTGGCGTTCTTCTTCTCGAACTTCAGGGCGGCTTGCAATTGCTCGACCTTCCACCGCTTCGCCTTCTCCGTGATCTCCGCGACGGTGAAGTCTTCGTATCCGCGTGGCGGCTGCGCCGGGTCGGGTGCAGCTGCTGCGGCCGGAGCGGCCGTCGGCTCTGCTTTCGGCTTCGCGGCCGGCTGCTCCTTCTCTGCGGCCGGCGCGGCAGCGGTCTCCCGCTTCGCGCCGCCGATCGATTGGATCTCGATTTGAGACAGATGCGCCCGAAAGCCGGTCTGCTTCCTGTAGCCCGTCTTGGCGCGGCGCTTGCCGATCCGGATCTTGTCGCCGAGGACATGGCCCACCACTTTCGCGGTCACCTGAGTCCTGGGGGAAAGCGTCCCGTCCCCGTCGCCGCCCAGAAAGAGGACGTCGGGATTGAAGGTCTTGCCCTCGTCGGTCTTCAACCGGTCGACCAGCAGCTTCTCGCCCTCGCGGACCCGGTACTGCTTCCCGCCGACCGAGATGATCGCGTATGAGTTCTTGGTGGCAGCCATGGCGTGAAAATGCGGGCTTTCAGCAGCCCGCAAGCGCGGGAAGTGTAGCGGAGGCTAGGCGTCGTCCCACTGGGACATCGGGACATATTCCCAGTCGGACGCCTTTTGCTCCGAGCCCGAAGGCTTCTCTTCCTCCGCGACGGCGGGCGGCTCCTCCTTGGCCGCTGGGGGCTCTTGGTCGGACGGTCCGGCCGACGGCCTACCGTCGGCCGCGGTGGAGACGGCGGCTGCCGTCTTCTTCTTGCGGCCCCGGCCGCCCCTGGTTCCCCTCCGCGTCTTCTTCTTCGGCTTGGGGGGCTCGGTGCCGTCCCCGGTGTGCTCAGCCGGCGACTCCTCGGGCTCGCCCAGGTCTGGGTCCGGCACGTGGATCCTCGCGACGGCCGGCGGTGCGACGTCTGCCGGCTCCCCGACGCCGTTTCCCGCGGTGGCAGGTGCAGCTGCGGTCTTCTTCTTGCGGCCACGACCGCCGCGTGAGCCTCGGCGCGTCTTCTTCTTCGGAGCGGCCGGCTCCGTCCCGTTTGCGGCCGTTACGGCTTCCGCATCAGGCTCTTGCTCACCCGCGTCCGGCTCGTCCTCTTCGGGCTCGTCGGCTTCAGCCTCCTCGTCGTCGGGCTCTTCCGCTTCGGGATCGTCGAGCTCCGCCGTCCTCGCGGTGGCCGCCGTGCCGGCAGCTCGCCGCGTCGGCTTCTCCGCCTCGCTCTCGGCGGTGATCGGCGCGTCGACCGCCACCGCCCCACTGACCAGCGTCGCGTAGGCAGCGTCGTCGAGCACCCGCTCGACCTGCACGTCGACCTTCTTGCCGACCTGCTTCGCCGCATTCGCGACGCAGACATCCAGCCCGTCGACTTTCCCGACGCCCGCGTCGACGTCGTGCAAACCGACCTCGACGAGCTTCAGTTCGATCTTTGCCCCTTCGGCGACCGGCGCTGTCGGCGCAAGCTCCTCCCGCTTTCCTTCGGCCAGAACGAGGAAGTGATCGAGATGCGTGTCGTTCTTCGGCTGCAGATAGAAGCGGCGCCGCGTCTGCTTCTCCAGCTCCTGCAGGCGGGCGGCACCCGGCCCGATGAGAATGGACGCGACCTTAGCCGCGACCTCGACGCGATAAGCCTGGTGGCGTGAAGCGGCGGCGAGGGCGCGAAGGCGTCGCTCGATCTCGACCGCGGCGGACGTCTCCGACAGGACGATGCCGTCGCCGCCGCAGGTCGGGCACTTCTTGGTCATGATCTCGCGCGGTCCGTCGGTGACGTTCTGCCGTGTCATCTCGACGAGGCCGAGCGGTGAGATCTCGACCACGTATGTCTTCGTCCGGTCGCGCTCGAGCTCTGTCCGCAGTGCAGCTTCGACCGTCGCGCGGTTCTTCGGGTTCGCCATGTCGATGAAGTCGATGACGATGATCCCGCCGATGTCGCGCAGGCGCAGCTGGCGAACGACTTCCTTGACCGCCTCGAGGTTGTTCTTCGTGATCGTGTCCTCGAGCCGTGCGCCCGACGACTTCGAACGAGAGCCGACGAAGCGACCCGTGTTCACGTCGATGACGGTGAACGCCTCTGCATAGTCGAAGATGAGGTAGCCGCCCGAGGGAAGATCCACGCGGCGGCTGAGCGTCGACTTGATCTCCGCGTCGACTCCGTAGGCCTCCATGAGCGGCGGCTTCTCCTTGTAGCGCACGACGCGCTCGACCATGTGGGGCGACGTCTTCTTCAGATAGCCGACGATGCGCTTGTAGGCCCGGTCCTCGTCGACCAGCGCGCGTTCGAAGTTCTCGGTGAAGAGGTCGCGGGTGACGCGAAGCGGCAGCTCGGCCTCCTGGTAGAGCAGCGTCGGCGGCTTCGACTTCTTGGCTCGCGCGTCAATTGACTTCCACAGCTTCTGCAGGAAGAGGAGGTCGCGCTCGATGTCCTCGGCTGAGGCGCCCTCCGCGGCGGTGCGAACGATCACGCCGCCGCCTTTCAGGTCGAGCGCCTTGAGCACGTCCTTCAGGCGCGCCCGCTCCTCGTCGTCGAGGCGCCGCGAAACGCCGAATCCGTCCCCGTTCGGCTGGTAGACGACGAAGCGCCCCGGCAGCGAGATCTCGGTCGTGAGCCGCGCGCCCTTCGTCTTCATCGGATCCTTGACGGCCTGCACCATGATCGTCTGGCCGCGGCTGATCAGATCCTGGATCT
>DAITAW010000219.1:0-1596 GCA_036824055.1 Gaiellaceae bacterium
CAGAGCATCCGGCTGTTAACCGGAGGGTTGTTGGTTCGAGTCCAACCCGGGGAGTCGCCCGGGGAAAGTCCTGCGGACTTTCCCCGGGTTTTTGTTTCGATTGTCGCGCGACGGGCGACGGTGTTGACAGCAGGCGGCCGAGCGACGTATCGTCACGGGCGACCGGCACGTCATCTCTGCGGCTCCGACGAACGAAGGGAGTCAACGATGGCCCGTCAAAGGCAAGCCACCCCCCTCGACGCACTGTACGGCGGACGCATTCAGCCCGCCGCCCAGGCGCTCAAGGGCATGCGCGGGCTCGAGAGCGACCTCGAGCGAGAGTTCAAGCAACATGCGGCGTACCGCGACGAGCTCAAGTCGCTGTCAGCGCCTGTTGGAGACAGTCTCGGACGGATCCTCGGCGACGAGCAGGGGGAGGCCGTTCGCGGTCTGGCTGCGCTCGACCAGCGGCTTGGTCGTGCCAAGCTGTCGCCGCCGGCTCCGCCGGCCGAGATCGAGCGTCTGTCCTCGGGTTCGATCTCCGCGAACGTCGTTCCGCCTCTCAACTACCAGTGGACCTGGAACGCGCAGAACGGCGGCGCAACCGTGTCCACCGCCGCTACGGCTTCCAACGGTCGCATGAGCTTCAACCTCTGGAACAACGGGCGTGACGCGACGGCCTGGGGGCGGGCCGCTGTCGGGATCTACTTCAGGCCGATCTTCGCGAATGGCATCCTCCGGATCAGCTCGAATCCGGCGTTCAACTTCAACTGGTGGACGATCTGCGCGTTTGCGTCGGCTCATTCCGACGCGTTCATCGGGCTGTACGTCGGCAAGTACACGCTCGCCGGCGGCTTCGACAGTGCGCCGGTGTCGCAGCAGGTCTCGCTCTGGAACGACGACTCGTGGTGGAGCGGCGCCAGCGGAAGCGGGTCGAATTCAGGCTTCCCGCTCAGCGCTTGGATCAGCGTCGACAACGCGCATTGGTATGCGATCTGGATCTGGTGCGGCGGCAGCGTCCACGGCTCGGGTTGGGGGACGTTCTCGGGCAGCGGAGCGGGCGCCAACCTGGCCGTTACGGTTCCCTCGATCATGTGGGAGCTGTTCTAGGCCGGTCTCTTCGCCGGGCGCGCGCGATGCGAACGTGTGGCGTCGCGCGCGCCCCGGGGAGCTCAACAAACCGCGCGCTACGGGTCAAGCTTGAGGGGATTCCAGAATCTCCTTGAGGCGACGCAGATCATTTCGGTTGGCGCGGCGCATCGCCCGCGCCATGAGCGGCGCGGCGACCGTCGAGAAGCCTGACGGCTCGCCTCGGTTGCGGAGCGTCATCTTGGTCCGGCCATCGGCGGCGTCTTCCCAGCCGTAGGTCGTCTCCATCAGGAACGGCCCGTCCGCGGTTTGCATCACGAGCCTCTCGCCGGGCACTAGCTCCTTGAGCTCGTAGGTGTACGCGAAGCGGCGTCCGAGGAACCGGGCGACGAACGCGATTCGGGATCCGACTGCGAGCGGCCTTGGTGTCTTCCACTCGACGGCCTTGATGTTCTCGTACCAGATCGTGGCCATATCCGGATCGGCGGCATAAGCCGAAACTTCGCTCCGCGGGCGGTCGATCTCGAT
>DAITAW010000029.1:0-29472 GCA_036824055.1 Gaiellaceae bacterium
CACGCACAGCGCCGCTGCGAGCGCCGCGACGAGTACGTGAATTCTGCGAATCCTCTTCATGCTTCTCCTCCTCGTTGGATCTCAAAGGTGTGCTCGGGGCGCCACTCGAGGCGCACCCGCCTGCCCCTGGACTCGAGGGCCTCGTGCGAGGAGGTCTCGAGGTTCTGTTTGACGACTGTGAGCTCGCCCCCGGAGTCGAGCTCGACGACGTACCTCGTGAACATGCCGACGTAGACGACTTCGCGAATGCGCCCCAGTTCGCCGTCGCCGGCCTCGTCGAAGTGCATCCGGATCTTCTCCGGACGGACCGTGAACTTCCTGCCGTCCCGTTCGAGCACGTTCGAGACGCCGACGAAGCCGGCGACGAACTCGGTGGCGGGACGCTCGTAGACCTCGGCCGGTACACCGATCTGCTCGATCCGGCCCTCGTTGAAGACCGCGAGGCGGTCGCTCATCGTGAGCGCCTCCTCCTGGTCGTGGGTGACGTAGACGAACGTGATGCCGACGTCGCTGACCTCGCGCTGGATGCGCTTGAGCTCGATCTGCATCTCCTGCCGAAGCTTCAGGTCGAGCGCGCCGAGGGGCTCGTCGAGGAGCAGAACCTTCGGCGTGTTCACCAGGGAGCGCGCGAGCGCGATCCGTTGGCGCTGGCCACCTGAGAGCTGGACGGGCTTTCGGTTGCCGAGCTCGGGAAGCCGCACGACCTTCAGGATCTCGTCGACACGACGTCTGCGCTCCGCTCGCGGAACGTTCTTGACCCGGAGGCCGTACCCGACGTTCTCGGCGACGGTCATGTGCGGGAAGAGCGCATAGTCCTGAAAGACGGTGTTGACGTCGCGCTCGTAGGGTGCGCGGTTCGTGACGTCGGCGCCGCCGAGCTCGATGCGACCCTCGTCGGGACGCTCGAAGCCGGCGATCAGCCGGAGCGTCGTCGTCTTGCCCGAGCCGGATGGCCCGAGCAGCGTGAAGAACTCCCCCGCGGGAATCTCGAGGTCGACCCGGTCGACCGCGACGACGTCGCCGTAGGTCTTGCGGATGCCGGTGAGGCGGACGTCGATCTCAGCCGCAGGCATGGGATGCGCGGTCGGTTCGGACTCAGCCAGCGCGGGCGTCGCCAAGCGATTCCTCCAGCAGGTCGAGCCCGCGCTCGAGCAGCGCGTCGTCGATCGTGAGGGGGACGAGAATGCGAATGACGTTTCCGTAGATACCGCAAGAAAGGAGGACCAGGCCGCGGTCACGTGCCGCCGAGGTCACGGCCTTCGCCAGGTCGGGCGTCGGCTCCGTGAGCTCGAGGGCGAGCATCGGGCCGAGTCCGCGCACCTCGCCGACGGCCGCGTTTCTCGCCGCGAGCTGCTCGAGGCGGGCACGAATGCGTCCTCCGAGCTCATCGGCGCGCATGCGGAACGCGTCGCCCTTGACCTCGCGGAGGACCTCCACCGCGGCGACGCACGCGAGCGGGTTTCCGCCGAAGGTCCCGCCGAGGCCGCCAGGCGGAACGCTGTCCATCAGCTCGGACGCGCCCGTTACGCCGGCGAGCGGCAGGCCGCCGCCCAGCGATTTGCCCGACACGATCAGGTCAGGCTCGACGCCGTAGTGCTCGATCGCCCAGACAGGGCCGGTTCGTCCGACGCCGGCCTGCACCTCGTCGTCGACGAAGAGCATCCCGTGCGCCTCGCAGATCTCCTTCAGCCGGTGTGGAAAGTCCGCCGGCATCTCGACGAAGCCGCCCTCACCCTGCACGGGCTCCAGCACGAGGCAGGCGACGGACTGGGGATCGACGTCCTGCTTCAGCAGCAACTCGAGCCCGCGAATCGCATCGTCCGCTGAGACGCCGCGAAACGGGTACGGGGCCGGCGCGCGGTAGACCTCGCCGGGGAAGGGGCCGAAGCCCTGCTTGTACGGGACGACCTTCGCCGTCATGGCCATCGTGAGGCTCGTGCGGCCATGGAACGCGTGGTCGAACACGATCACGGCGGGCCGCCCGGTCGCCGTCCGCGCGATCTTCACGGCGTTCTCGACGGCTTCAGCGCCCGAGTTCACGAGCAACGACTTCGTCTCCCGGCTGCCGGGCCACGTCTCGTCGAGGAGTCTGCACACATCGACGTACGGTTCGTACATCCCGACCATGAAGCACTGGTGCAGATACCGGTCGACCTGCTCGTGGATGGCCGCTGCCGCGAACCCGTGCCCGGTGTTCTGACACCCGAGGCCGCCGGCAAAGTCGACGTATTCGCGGCCGTCGACGTCCCAGATCCGCGCTCCTTCGGCACGGGCGACGACCAGCGGGGTCGTCGCCACCCCGCGAGCGACGTATCGCTCGCGATCGGCGACGACCTGGTCGGATGCGGTGTGCTCGCTGACGGCCATTACGCGTGCTTCAAGTCTCCCAGGATCTCATTGACGACGCGCTCTCCAGTCTCGACGGCACCGTTCAGGTACCCCTGGAAGTCCTGTGAGGTGTGCTCGCCGCAGAAGTGGCAATTGCCCTGCCGCGTCTTCTCCATCCCGGAGAACTTCGTGTACTGACCAACCTGCCAGTACGAGTACGAGCCTTTCGTCCACTGGTACCCGGTCCAGAAATCAACCGTCGCGCGGCCGGTCCAGTGGTCGCTGACCGTCGTGCCCGGGAAGAGCGGCTGCATCTGGGACATGAACTGCTGCGCGCGCGACGACGGGGTGCCGCTGCCGAAGCTGGCGCCGATGTTCCCGCCCGTGTAGTCGACGAGGAGGCCCTTGCCCTTGCCGCCACCCTGGGCGCGCGAGACCTCCCAGGTGTTCTGGTAGCCGGTGTCCGCATACGTGTTGCCGTTGTTGCCCGCGCCGTACCAGAAGCGGTCAGTGAACTCGACATGCAGCTTCGAGTTCGTTCCCATCGGCAGCTCCTTGATCGCGGTGACCTTGAGCGGCTCGAAGCCGGCTTTGGAGTAGTTCACGGAGCGGAGCAGCGAGAACGGCAACGCCAGCACCACGTGATCGGCCACGACCGTCTGGATGCCAACGTCCTTGCTGAACGTGAGCGTGTACGAGCCGCCAGAGTTCTGCTTGATGGATGTCAGCGCCGTGTTCGGTGAGATCTGACCCGCGAGCGCGTCGGACATCAGCTTCGCGATCTGGTCGTTGCCGCCGGTGACGTGGTACTTCTCGTTCGACGGGCCGAACGTATGGAACTGCCCCTGCCCGGAGTAGCCGAGCAGATAGAGCAGGTTGAGCGAGCTCTGGATGCTGCACTCGGCGCCGTACTCGATGTTGTAGGCGATGTCGAGCACGCGACCGAGGTTCGACTTCGAGCCGCCATTCGGGACGGTCTCGTCGAGCCACTGGATGATCGACATGTGATCGAGCTCCCAACCACGCTGCGTGTACAGGTTCCAGAGCGTTGGATAGCTCGCAGCCGAGACGTCCTTGTGCATCTTCTGGTAGATGCCGTTGAGGTCGTCGACGAGCTGGGAGTACTGGTACTTCCCGCCGTTGACCCAGTAGAAGTCCTCGGTGCCGCTCGGCTGAGCCTGGAGCAGGTTGTCCAGGTTGAGGCCGAGCTCCTGTGAAAGCTGGCGGCCGGCCGTGTGTCCCTGGTCGATCAGCTCGCCGCCGTGCTCGGCGATCAGCGGGGAGAAGTCCCGGATCGTGTAGCAGCGGCCGCCGGTCCGACCTGACGCCTCGTAGATCTGCGCGTTCAGGGCTGCTTGAGGCGGTACGCGCACGTGAGCCCGGCAAGGCCTCCGCCGACGATCGCGATCTGTGGCTGAGCCGCCCCGTAAGCCGCCTTGGCAAAGCGGCCCATCGTCCCTGCCCCTGCCAGCGCGACCCCTGCGGCGGCAGTGCGTTTGACCAGCTCGCGTCGGGTCGTTCGACTCTCGACGACCTCTGCGTACGCGTCCTCGATGCACTGCGCCAGCGGTGTTCTAGCCATTCCCTGTCCTCCCCGGATGGTTTGAGAGGGGGAGCATCCAACATTCGCAATGCGAGTTCAAGTCAGGCCCCACGTTGACCGAATGCGCAGCGCGTGGTACGAATCGCCTCGCTTTGCGAAGGACCATCGCTCAGCCGGCTGTGGCCGAGCCTCGCCGGGGACCGATCAGCGCCCCGCCGCGGATCGACGCCCTGGACCAGGGGATCATCGAGGCGCTCCAGGCGAACGGGCGGGAGTCCTTCCGGGCGATCGCCTCGCGGCTCGGTGTCTCGGAGGCAACGATCCGGGCGCGATACGCGCGGCTCTGCGGCGAAGACATCCTGCAGGTCGTCGGCGTGACGAACCCGCTCGGGCTCGGCTTCGAGCAGGCGCTCGTGGGCGTCAAGACCGCGGGCTCGCCCGAGCCGGTCGCCGACGAGATCGCGAGCTGGATCGAGGCGGACTACGTCGTCGTCACCGCCGGCCAGTACGACCTCGTCGTCGAGGTCGTGGCGACGGACCGTCGCGAGCTCCTCGAGCTGACCAACCGGATGCGCGCGCTCGACGGCGTCGTCTCCACCGAGACATTCCTTTATCTGCAGATGGTCAAGCAGCTGTACGACTGGGGCACGCGAGTTGAGGAGGCGAATTGACGACCACGGCACCTGAGAAGATCGATCTCCAACGCGCTGCACGCGACCACCTGTGGCTCCACTTCACGAGGATGGGCGGTTACAAGGACGGCGACGTGCCGATCATCGTCCGCGGCGACGGCTGTTACCTCGAGGACTCGAAGGGCAAGCGTTACCTCGACGCCCTTGCCGGCCTGTTTTCCGTCAACATCGGGTACGGGTTCGGCGAGGAGGTCGGCGAGGCCGCGGCGGCGCAGATGCGGGAGCTGCCCTTCTATACGAACTGGGGCTATGCGCATCCGCGCGCCATCGAGCTCGCGTCCGAGGTCGCATCGCTCACGCCCGGCGACCTGAACCGGCTCTTCTTCGTCTCCGGCGGCTCCGAGGCGGTCGAGTCGGCGTGGAAGCTGGCGCGCCAGTACTACACCGCCCGCGGCGACGGCCGGCGCTGGAAGGCGATCTCCCGCCACGTCGCCTACCACGGCACGACGATGGGCGCGCTCTCGATCAACGGCATCCCGGAGATCCGTGCGCCGTTCGAGCCGCTCGTGCCGGAGGTGCTGCACGTCCGCAACACGAATCGCTACCACCGGCCGCCCGACGAGACCGAGGCGCAGTTCACCGCGTTCCTGCTCGATGAGCTCGAGCAGACCATCAACGCGACGGGCTCGGACACCGTCTGCATGGTGATCATGGAGCCCGTGCAGAACGCCGGCGGCTCGTTCACGCCACCGGAGGGCTACTGGAAAGGCGTGAGAGAGATCTGCGACCGCTACGGGATTCTGCTCTGCGCAGACGAGGTGATCACAGGTTTCGGCCGTGTGGGCGCGTGGTTCGGCTCGGAGCGCTACGACATCCGCCCCGACCTGATGACGATCGCGAAGGGGCTGTCCTCCTCCTACGGGGCGATCGGGGCGGTCGTCGCCTCTGACCGGGTGATGGAGCCCTTCATGAACGACACGAGCATGTACACGCACGGCATAACCTTCGGCGGGCATCCTGTGCAGTCGGCGATCGCATTGAAGAACATCGAGATCATGAAGCGTGAGCGCATCGTCGAGCACGTTGCGGAGACTCAGGACAGCTTCCGGCAGACGCTCGGGCAGCTCCTCGACCTGCCCATCGTCGGCGACGTGCGTGGCACGGGCTTTTTCTACGCGGTGGAGCTCGTCAAGGACAAAGACACGCGCGAGACGTTCAACGACGAAGAGTGCGAGACGCTCCTTCGAGGTTTCCTGTCGCCGAGGCTGTTCGAACGTGGCCTGATCTGCCGTGCGGACGACCGCGGCGACCCGGTCATCCAGATCTCGCCGCCGCTCATCGCAGGACAACAGGAGTTCGACCAGATCGTCTCGATCCTCGGCGACGTCCTTGCCGAAGCCTGGACACGTCTAAACGGTGCACGCGGTCATAGGCCCGAACAGCTCCGGGAAGCCCCCGCTCGCGTGCGCCCTGATCGATGACGGGCTCCGCCGACGTCCGGCTCGTCGATGTAACGAAACGGTTCGAGGACGTCACAGCTGTGGACCGGCTCAGTCTCGAGATCGAGCACGGAAGCTTCTTCGCTCTGCTCGGCCCGTCCGGTTGCGGGAAGACGACCACCCTCCGCATGATCGGCGGCTTCGAGCAGCCGACCGGGGGACAGATCTATCTGGGCGACGCTGAGGTCAGCGGGCTGCCGTCCTACAAGCGGGACGTCAACACCGTGTTCCAGTCCTATGCGCTCTTCCCCCATCTGTCCGTTTTCGAGAACGTTGCGTTCGGGCTCCGCCGTCAAGGGATCCGGGGTGGGACGCTGACCGGCCAGGTGAACGAGATCCTCCGACTCGTCGGGCTCGAGGGTTTGGGGAAGCGCAAGCCGCGTCAGCTTTCCGGTGGCCAGCAGCAGCGGGTGGCGCTTGCGCGTGCACTTGTCAACAAGCCCAAGGTCCTGTTGTTGGACGAGCCGCTCGGCGCACTCGACCTCAAGTTGCGCAAGCAGATGCAACTCGAGCTGAAGGGAATCCAGCACGACGTGGGCATCACATTCATCCACGTCACGCACGACCAGGAAGAAGCCATGACCATGGCCGACCAGATCGCGGTCATGAACCGCGGCCGGATCGAGCAACTCGGGACGCCGGCAGAGCTCTACGAAACGCCTGCGACTGCTTACGTCGCGGGTTTTCTCGGCGCCTCGAACCTGATCGCCGGAACGGTGAGCGGGTCGGACACGGTGCGGCTGCACGGCGGTCCGGAGGTAAAGGTACGGCCGCGGGCTCTCGGTGGGCGCACTGGCGAGGTCGCGGTCGGCATCCGGCCGGAGAAGATCGAGCTCGGGGGTGAGCAGGAGAACACGCTCGACGGCACCATCGTCGAGCAGGCATACGTCGGTGTTGCGACGCAGTACATCGTCGACACCGAGTGCGGACAAATGACCGTCTATCGACAGAACGCGTCGCCTGGTCTGAACGGCGCGGCCCCGGGGCAACGACTCATACTGAGCTGGAGCCCAGAATCCACTTTCGTCGTCGATTCCATGGAGGGATCCGAATGAGCCACGACCTCACCCGCCGCCAACTGCTGGAGCGCGCTGCCGCCGGCGGTTCCATCCTGACCGTTCCCGGCCTGCTCGCCGCCTGTGGTGGAACTTCGAAGAAGGCCGCGTCGGGCACCACGTCACACACACTCGCGAAGACGCTCCACTTCTCGAACTGGACGCTCTACATGGACCGGAACAACAAGACGCACAGCTATCCGTCGCTGATCGAGTTCCAGAAGAAGTACGGCGTCCAGGTCGACTACACCACGGACATCAACGACAACGCTTCGTACTTCGGCAAGATCCAGGGCCCGCTGTCGCGTGGTCAGTCGATCGACCGCGACATCGTCGTCCTGACCGACAACGACCGCTACCTCGCGCTGATGATCAAGAAAGGCTGGGCAGAGAAGCTCGACAAGTCGGCGATCCCGAACATCAAGAACCTGATTCCGGTTCAGCAGCACCCGAGCTTCGACCCGAACCGCGAGTTCAGCTTGCCGTGGCAGTCCGGGATGACGGGGATCGCCTATAACGACAAGCTGAGCGATCCGGTGCTCTCCGTCGGCGACCTCCTGACCAACCCGCAGCTCAAGGGCAAGATCACCTGTCTCAACTCGATGGGCGACGCGTTGACGATCGTGATGCTCGCCAACGGCGACGACCCGACGAAGGTGACGGACAAGTCGTTCAACGCCGCCTTCAACCGGATCAAGAAGGCGGTCGACTCGAAGCAGATCCGGCAGTTCACCGGAAACGACTACGCGCCGCTGCTCGCCAAGGGCGATCTCTCGGCGGCGATGTCGTGGTCGGGCGACATCGCGCAGATCGGCAACAAGCACATCCACTGGAACGTCCCGAAGGAAGGCGGCGCCCTGTGGACGGACAACATGCTGATCCCGAAAGGCGGCAACGTCTACACGGCCTGCGTCTACATGAACTACGTCTACGATCCCAAGGTCCAGGGCATGATGGAGGCCGGGGATCCGAAGCGGAACATCACCGGCATCTACTACATCCCGCCGGTCGCAGGCGCCGGCGAGTGGGCGAAGAAGTCCGATCCCTCCGTCGCGAATAACCCGCTCATTTTTCCGTCGAAGGAGACGCTCGCGAAGGTCAAGATCTTCGACTCCAACGCACTGAACAACCAGAAGTACCTCACCGCCTGGCAGAACTTGATTTCCGGCTAGGTCCTGGTGGGCTTTCTCCACCGCAATCGGCAACTGACGCCGTACCTGCTGCTCGCGCCGGGCCTGCTGTGGCTGGGCGTGTTCTTCGTCGTGCCGCTCGGCTTCCTGGCCTACCAGTCGCTCCAGTCCGGGAACTTCGACATCGGCTATTCCTTCTCGTGGGCGTGGGGGAACTACTGGACCGCGCTTCGGGATTACCACGGCGAGTTCATTCGCTCGCTCGAATACGCGGGGATCGCAACGCTGCTTGCGCTCTTTCTCAGCTATCCGGTTGCGTACTGGATCGCATTCCGTGGAGGTCGGTGGAAGAACCTCTTGCTGCTGTTCATCGTGGCGCCGTTCTTCGTGACGTACCTGCTCCGGACGCTCGCCTGGGAGACCATCCTCTCCGATCACGGGTTCGTCGTTCGCACGCTCCAGCAGCTCCACCTGCTCGGCGGTGGCGGTCGGCTGCTGGCGACAGCTACAGCGGTCGTGATGGGGATCACCTACAACTTCCTTCCCTTCATGGCCCTGCCGCTGTACGTGTCCCTGGAGCAGATCGATCAGAGGCTGCTCGAGGCGGCACAGGATCTCTACGCCAGCCGCTGGAAAGCGTTCGTGCGCGTGACGCTTCCGCTCTCGCTCCCGGGCATCGTCGCGGGCACGCTCCTGACATTCATTCCGGCGGCGGGAGACTTCATCAACGCGCAGCTCCTCGGCGCGCCGCAGAACCACATGATCGGCAACGTCATCCAGTCGAAGTTCCTGGAGCTGACCGACTACCCGGCCGCGGCGTCGATGTCATTCATCCTGATGGCCGCGATCCTGGTTGCCGTGGCGGCGTATGCGCGCGCGGTCGGGACGGAGCAGTTGACAGGGACTGCGATATGAGCGCCGTCGCGGTGGCTGCGCGGCCGAAGCGTGAGCCTCTCGCAGTTGCCTGGGGCTTCGTCCGCCACCATCTCCTGACGCTCTACTCGTTCCTCTTCTTCGCGTATCTCCTGCTTCCGATCGCAATCGTGATCGCCTTCTCCTTCAATCATCCGACCGGCAACTTCAACTTCACGTGGCAGGGGTTCACGTGGGACAACTGGAAATACTGGGACGGAGTCCCCGGAATCCGCAGCGCAGTCGTCCTCTCGCTCGAGATTGCGTT
Organism: Gaiellaceae bacterium; assembly: GCA_036824055.1. Lineage (GTDB taxonomy): Bacteria > Actinomycetota > Thermoleophilia > Gaiellales > Gaiellaceae > 3-1-20CM-4-69-9. The sequence goes on from DAITAW010000029.1 coordinate 9,368, forward strand.
GCTCGCGAGTCTCGTCGCCACGGTCCTGGGAACACTCATTGCCCTGGCGCTCGTCCGGTACGGCTTTCGGGGCCGCGGGGCCACCAACATCCTCATCTTCCTCCCGCTGTCGACGCCGGAGATCGTCCTCGGCGCGTCACTGCTCACGCTTTTCCTGAACCTCAACGTCGTCTTCGGCTTCTGGACGATCCTGATCGCGCACGTCATGTTCTGCATCAGCTTCGCGGTGGTGACGGTGAAAGCGAGGTTGATCGGCTTCGACCGCCACCTCGAGGAGGCGGCCATGGACCTCGGAGCGAACGAATGGGCGACCTTCCGCAAAGTGACGCTGCCGCTGATCGCGCCGGCAATCCTTGCCGCGCTCCTCCTCTGCTTCGCGATCTCGATCGACGACTTCGTCGTCACATATTTCAACAGCGGTTCGCTGACGACGTTCCCGCTCTTCGTCTGGGGTGCGGCCAGGGTCGGTGCACCGCCTCAGGTGAACGTGATCGGCACCGCGATCTTCGGAGTCGCGGTGATCGGGATGCTCGTGAACGTCCTCGTTCAGATGCGCCGCCAACGAGTAGCCGCGGCCGCGTGACCGCTCCATCGGCCGCTCCGCGCCTCCCGCCGTGGTGGCTCGATGAGGCTGGGCGCCAAGCGCCGACGCCGAAGCTTGAAGGCGACGCCGCGGCCGATGTCTGCATCGTGGGCGGCGGCTACACGGGCCTCTGGGCCGCCCTGGCGCTCAAGGAGCGCGATCCCTCCTTACAGGTCGTGCTGGTCGAGTCGGAGACCTGCGGGGCCGGCCCGAGCGGGCGCAACGGGGGTTTCCTCCACGGCTACTGGGCCGCGCTCGCCGATCTCCTGCCGCTGCTCGGACGCGAGGGAGCGCTGCAGCTCGCGCAAGCCGGGGAGCGGATCGTCCCTGCCGTGCGCGCGTTCTGCGAGTCGCGCGCGGAGGACGTCTGGCTACGTGAATCGGGGATGCTGATGGTCTCCGCCTCGCCCTCCCAGGACGGGGCCGTCGACAGCGCGGTTGCCGCCGCCGCCGAGGTGGGCGCCGGCGAACAAGCGCTGCCGCTCGACGCGCAGGGAGTCGCCGAGCGAATCCGCTCGCCGGTCTTCCGTCGCGGTGTCTACTTCGCGGACGGTGCGACCGTGCAGCCCGCGCGGCTCGTGCACGCGCTGCGCCGGGCGGCTCTGGACGCGGGAGTCGCGCTCTACGAGCAGACACCGGCCCTGCACGTAGGCGCCGGGAAGGTCGCAACGCCGCACGGCACTGTTCGCGCAGCGGAGATCGTCGTCGCCGTCAACGCGGCTGCCACAGGCTGGCGGCCGGTGGCGCGCCACGTGACGAACTTCGGCTCGTACGTCGTTCTCACGGAGCCCGTTCCGGAGCTGCTGGAGGAGATCGGTTGGACCGGTGGGGAAGCGGTGCTCGACGCTCGCATGTTCCTCCACTACTTCCGCACGACTGCGGACGGGCGCGTGCTGATGGGCAGCGGGTCCGGTCCGATCGGGTTCCGCGGACGGGTGGACGAAAGGTTCAGTACCGACGACGCGACGGCGGCGCGAGCAGAGCACGGCCTGCGTCGTCTCTTGCCGGGGCTCGCCGCCGCTCGAATCGAACGCGCGTGGGGCGGACCGATCGACGTTTCCGCCGACCATCTCCCCTTCTTCGGGACAGTGAAGGGGAAGCGGATCCACTACGGCCTCGGCTACTCGGGACACGGTGTCGGGCCGACGTGGCTCGGCGGTCAGATCCTCGCGTCCCTCGTGCTGCAGCGCGACGATGAATGGACCGCGCTGCCACTCGCATCACGTCGAGTGGCGTCCCTGCCGCCGGAGCCACTCAAGCATCTCGGCGGCGCGCTTGTGCGCGCGTCGATCCTTGCGTGCGAGAACGCGGACGAAGAAAACCGCCGACCGCCTCTTCCGGCCAGAGTGGGTGCTGCGCTGCCGCGTTTGTTCGGCATGGAGATCGGGACGCGCTAACCGGTGTTATGGCTGCTCTTGATGCTCGCGGGGCAGCGCCAGTACTCGCGCTTGCCGACGAGCTTCACCGACTTGCAGCCCTGCCTGCTGAGATCGGGCGCACCCTCGAGCTTGCCGGGGTCGCACGCCTCCCAGACGCCGTCCTGGCCGGCCGGTGCAGCGATCGTCTGACAATGGCCGGTCAGGCCGAGATTGCGCGAAGCGCGCCCGTCTTTGATCACGAGCATCAGGGCGAAGAGCAGAACTGCGGCGACGAGGACACCTCGCATTCCTCGCATATCGGCATTTGAGGCATCTGCCTCAAGTTTAGGAAGAGCGCAAACCGCCCCGTTCGTGATGCGCCTTGAAGAAGTTCTCGGAACCGGCGGTCGCCATCGCCGCGCTGGCCGAGATCTCTAACGCAAGCGTCGCCGCTGCCACGATCTGCGCGAAGCGGTATACCTTGCCGGCGCCCGCGCAGTCCATCAGCTCGAGCCATGTCTGGGCGTACGGGAAGATCGTCCCGCCGCCGACGGTCCCGACCTCGAGCCCCGGCAGACGAAGAGAGCAGTTGATGCCGCCGTTCACGCGCCTCGCGGTGCCGTGCGCCATCGAGCTCGTCCCGACCATGCCGAGATCCTGTCCAGTCGCGGCGAAGATCGCGGCGATCGCCGACGCCGGCGTGAACGCGACGGATTGCATGCCCGATGCGACCGCTCCGTGTGTCCCGACATACGAGAGCTCCAGCAGGTCGTCGATCGTGGTGCGCAGGACGCGGCGCACCGCCTCCTCCGTGAGCGTGGCCTCGACGAGCACGGTCTTCCCGTGTCCGCCTCGCTCGAAATAGCGGTGCGACGGCTTCTTGTCGCCGCCCATGTTCGCTTCGAGGATGGCGCGCTCCGGCTTGACCGGCGCGTGCTCCATCACGTAGCCCATGTTCAGCGCATACGCATTGCGAGTCATCATGTTGGGCCCGCACGCGTCGCCGGTCGTGAAGGCCCAGAGGACGTGACACATGGGGCCGATGACATGCGTCTCGACTTCGCGCAGTCGCGCGAACCGCGAGATCCAGTCTTCGTTCCGCTCCGCCAGCCACCGGCGCATCTCCGCGACGTGCGCGTCGAGGAAGCGGGCGAGCTGCACTGCCTCCTCCGTCGCTTTGCAGACGAAACAGGATGCTCTGGTCATTCGGTCCCCGATCACGTACGTTCTGAAGCCGCCGGACTCGGTCGCGGCTCTCGCGCCTCGGTAGAGCGAAGCCGACAGGCCGCCCTCTGTGTGAGCGAGCGGCACGAAGACCTGATCCTGCTTGCGACTCGTTTCGGAGACTCGGCCGAAGGGCTCCTCGAGCTCGTACTCGCCGAGCTCGATCTCGAGCGGGCCCACCACGGACACCGGGATGACGGCTGCGCCGGTCAGCATCTCCTGGGCGTTCACGAACGGCGCAAGGTCGATTTGCGTCACGCCGTCGCTCAGTCCGAGCGCCTTCTGGCGCGCCTCGATCGACTCGGGGTCGTTTTTCCGCGGCCAGCGCCTCAGCTCCATGGCCGAAAGCTTACGGCCAAGCGAGTGGCCGCTTCTGATGGCTTCTCTCTGAGAAGCGGGTTTAGGCGGCCGCACGGGCAAAGCCCGCACGGTCTCTATGCGGCGCCGCTACGGCGGCGCCTGGGGGGATAATGCTCCTTCAATGGCAACCGGCCAGCTCATCGAGATGAAGGACGAAGGCCGCGAGGCCTTCGCCGACGTTCTCCGTTTCTACGAGCTCGCGAAGCGACGGGAGTGGCAGGTGCGCGATCTCCCCTGGGGTGAGCTGCCTCCGATCCCCGAGGCGAAGGGGTCGCCGCAGAGTCAGGCGCGGCGCAGGGACATGTGGCGCTCGGTCCTGACGCAACAGCTCCAGGCAGACATGCTCGCTTGCGATATGGCGTCGCAGCTCCTCAACATCGCGCCCGATGTCGAGGCGAAGCTCTACTACTCGACGATGGTGCAGGACGAGTCGCGCCACACCGAGGCGTGGCTCAAGCTCGTGACCGAAGCGGGCGGCACCGCCGAGCGCGATCCGCATCTCGACAAGCTCGCGAAGACCACGCTCGAGGCTGACACGCTCGAGGAGAAGGTCTTCCTGATGCAGGTCTTCTACGAGCGGCTGATCATCTCGAGGTTCCGCCTCATCGCCCGCTCGGCGCGCGGCACCGTGCTCGAGGATCTCTGCGGACGCCTCGCCACGGACGACGGCATCCACCACGGCGCCGGCATGGCCTACGAGCGGGTGCTCCTGCAGAACCTCACGAAGAAGATGAACCAGAAGCTCGTCGACGCCGCCAACCGGCTCTTGCCGGTGTTCGCCGCCCACGCGTTGTGGCGGCCGCGCGAGCGCGCCTGGATCGGGCGGGCGATGGAAGCACGCGACGTCGAGCGCCTGCGCGAGGATCTCGAGCTCGGCGTTCGCCTCGCCGAGTCGCTCGGACTGGACGTCAGCGGCGTCGAACTAACCATTCCGTAGGCGGTCATGAACGCCACGCTGATGGACGGCGCCGCCCTCGCGGCGCGGCTGCGGGAGGAGATCAAGCGCGAGGTCGCCGAGCTCGGTCATGTCGGGCTGGCAACGGTGCTGGTCGGCGACGATCCGGCATCCGACGTCTACATCCGCCTCAAGCACAAGGCCGCGGACGAAGCGGGCATCGAGGCGATCGATCACAGGCTCCCCGCCCCGACGACGGAGGACGAACTCGTCGAGCTCGTCCAACACCTCCACGAGGACGATTTCGTCGACGGGATCCTCGTGCAGACGCCCTTGCCCGATCAGATCGACGAGGCGCGCGTGATGCTGGCGATCGACCCGATGAAGGACGTGGACGGGCTGCATCCCTTCAGCGCGGGCCAGCTCTATCTCGGCCGCCAGACCCTCGTTCCCGCCACGCCGCTCGGCGTGATGCACCTGCTGAACGAGTACAAGATTCCAATTGCGGGAGCGCGCGCGGTGGTGGTGGGGCGCAGCGCTCTCGTCGGCAAGCCGATGGCGCTGCTGCTCTTGCAGGCGAACGCCACCGTGACGATCTGTCATTCCCGCACCGAGGATCTCGCACGGCACACGTTGGACGCCGATCTGCTCGTGGCCGCCGTCGGCCTTCCCGACGTCATCACCGCGGACATGGTCAGGCAGGGAGCGACGGTGATCGACGTCGGCATCACGCGCACGGAGGCCGGGCTCGTGGGGGATGTGGAGAAAGACGTGGCCGAGAGAGCCGCGTTCCTCACCCCGGTCCCGGGGGGCGTGGGACCGATGACGATCGCAGCCCTGCTTGGGAACGCAGTCCGAGCGGCTCGGTACCGGCGCGGGCAGCTTGCGTTCCCGCGCATCTGAGCTAAACTCCGGCCCGCTGTATCAGTAGTGGCGGCTCGGTGCCCGGGCCGTCGCATGTTTTGAAGGAGGAAGTCGCTTGGCTCAGGGCACCGTGAAGTGGTTTTCGAACGAGAAGGGCTACGGATTCATCGAGCGTGAGGGTGGCGAGGACGTCTTCGTTCACTTCTCCGCCATCACGCAGGAGGGGTACAAGTCGCTGACCGAGGGTCAGCGAGTTGAGTTCGAGGTCGTGCAGGGCCCCAAGGGCGCTCAGGCCGCGAACGTCCAGCCTGTCTAGCTTTCCTTTCGGAACCAAATACCAGGGCCCCCGAAAGGGGGCCCTTTGTTTGTTTTGATTGGAGTCCACAGATGGCGATTTCGAGAGAGGATGTCCTGCACGTCGCGGCGCTTGCGCAGCTCGAGCTCAGCGAGGAAGAGATCGGTCGCTTGACGGAGGAGCTGAACGACATCCTTGCCGCCGTCGGCAAGGTGTCGGAGCTCGATCTGTCGGACGTGCCGCCGACGTCCCATCCTCTCTCGATCGTGAACGTCTTCCGGCCGGACGTGGCGCGACCGTCGCTCCCACTCGAAGACGAGTTCGCCAACGCTCCGGAGCGCGACGGTGATCTGTTCCGCGTGCCGCCGACGGGCGCGGCGGAGGAGTCGTCGGCGTGATCGTCGCCCGCCTTCGGCTCGCTCCCGTGAGGGAAACCATGTTTCCCTCACGAGCTCCCTTCTTTGGGGATCGCCTCAGCCCCCGCGCCGCTGAGATCGCCGCGGGGGCCGAGGAGAGGAAGAGGGGAAACCTCCCGGTTTCCCCCTTCGCCCCTTCCACAGATCATCGGCCGAAGGTCGGCCGATGATCGACACGCTCCGGCTCACAGCAGAAGAAGCAAAGGGGCTTCTCGAGCGCGGTGAAGTCTCCGGCGCCGAGTTGCGTGCTGCCTACCGCGCGGCGATCGACATGCACAACGAGGAGCTCAACTGCTTCCTGACGCTGGTCGACGACGACGACAACGACGGCGTCCCGATCGCGCTCAAGGACGTGATCTCGACGAAGGGCGTGCGCACCACCGCAGGCTCGAAGATCCTCGAGGAGTACGTGCCGGTGTTCGACTCGACCGTCGCCGATCGCTGCAAGGCGGCAGGCCTGCAGCTCCTCGGAAAGACGAACACCGACGAGTTCGCCATGGGCTCGTCGACGGAGAACTCCGCCTACGGGCCTTCGCGGAACCCGTGGGATCCCACTCGTGTTCCCGGCGGCTCGGGCGGCGGGTCGGCCGCAGCCGTCTCCGCAGGCCTGGCCCCGTGGGCGCTCGGCTCGGACACGGGCGGGTCGATCAAGCAGCCGTCAGCGCTCTGCGGCAACGTCGGCCTGCGTCCGACATACGGCACAGTCTCGCGGTACGGGATCGTCGCGTTCGCTTCGAGTCTGGATCAGGTCGGGCCGGTGACGAGGAACGTCCGGGACAACGCACTCCTCTACGGGATCATCAGCGGGCGCGACGACTGCGACTCGACCACGGTCGAGGTGCCGCCGGTGGAGTTGCCGGAAGCGGAGGACCTGAAGGGTCTGCGCGTCGGCGTTCCGAAGGAGTTGAACGAGGCGGAGGGCATCGAGGCCGGCGTTGCAGAAGCCGTGCGCAGCGCGATCGACCTCTGCACTGAGCTGGGCGCAGACGTCGGCGAGTGCGAGCTGCCGCGCTCCGTCGAGTACGGGCTCCCCTGCTACTACCTGATCGCTCCCGCGGAGGCGTCTTCCAACCTTGCCCGCTACGACGGAGTGCGCTACGGACTCCGCGTCCCGGCGGAGAACTACTACGAGATGGTCGCGCGCTCGCGCGACGCGGGCTTCGGCGACGAGCCGAAGCGGCGCATCATGCTCGGGACGTACGCGCTCTCCGCCGGGTACTACGAGGCGTACTACGGCCAGGCTCAGAAGGTCCGAACGGTGATCGCGCGTGAGTTCGCCGCCGCGTTCGAGCGCTTCGACGTGCTCATCAGTCCGACGTCTCCGACCGTTGCCTTCAAGATCGGCGAAAAGGCCGAGAGCCCGCTGGCCATGTACCTCACAGACGTCCTCACGATCCCGCCGAACATGGCCGGGCTGCCGGGGCTTTCGATTCCGTGCGGGCTCTCCGAGGGGTTGCCCGTGGGCCTGCAGCTCATCGGCTCGCAGTTCTCCGAGAACACGCTCTTCCGCGCCGGCCACGCGCTCGAGCGCGCGATCGGCTTCGACACCGTTCCGGAACGGCTGCGATGAAGACAATCGTCGATCGAGCTGCGGACTTCGTCCTCGCAGTCGAGCGCGTCTTCGGGACACAGCCACGCGTGCTCGACGGGTCGCGCGCGGTGCAGATCGACGACGTTCGACTTTCACTCGAGGCCGGCGAACGAGAGCTCTGTCTCATCCGCATGCACGGCCTGCTGGAGGAATACCTCGCCATCTTCGAGGTGCGCGGCGACATCGAGGTGCCGCTGCTGAGAGCGAAGGAGTTTCTCCGTGCCTGAGTGGGAACCGGTCATCGGCCTCGAGATCCACGTGCAGCTCAAGACGAACACGAAGATGTTCTGCTCCTGCGAGGCAGGCTTCGGAGGCGAGCCGAACACGCGCACGTGTCCCGTTTGCCTGGCCTTTCCCGGTGCCTTGCCCGTTCCGAACGAGACTGCGGTCGAGTGGACGATCAAGCTTGGGCACGCGCTCAACTGCCGGATCGCGGAGCGCGCGGTCTTCCACCGCAAGAACTACTTCTACCCGGACAATCCGAAGGGGTACCAGATCTCTCAGTACGACGAGCCGCTCTGCGTCGACGGCTCGTTCGTCGTGCCGGGCCCCGAGGGCGACCGCGAGATCGGCGTCGTGCGCGCGCATCTCGAAGAGGATGCGGCCAAGACGATCCACGTCGGCGGCGCGACCGGCCGGATCGTCGGTTCGGCGCACTCAAACGTGGACTTCAACCGCGGCGGCACGCCGCTCGTCGAGATCGTGACGCAGCCGGACCTTCGTTCCGCGGATGACGCGAAGCGCTTCCTCCAGCTTCTCCGCCAGACCATCGTCGAGCTGGGCATCTCGGATGCGGAAATGGAGAAGGGGACGCTGCGCGCCGACGCGAACGTCTCCGTACGCGAAGTGGGGGAGACGGCTTACCGAACACGCACCGAGCTCAAGAACATGAACTCGTTCAACCACATCGCGCGCGGAATCGACGCGGAGCTTCGCCGGCAGATCGAGACGTGGGAATCAGGCGGCGAGGTGGTGCAGGAGACGCTCGACTACGAGGTGAAGTCGGACCAGGTCACGCCGCGGCGGCGCAAGGAGGAAGCGGACGACTATCGGTACTTCCCGGAGCCCGACCTGGTGCCCGTGGAGCCGGAGGCCGCGGTCGTCGAGCGGCTCCGGAGCGAGGTGCCGGAGCTACCCGGCGTGCGGATCCGTCGCTTCGAGCAGCAGTACGGGCTTTCGTACTACGACGCGGAGGTGCTCAACGGCTCGTCTGCGCTCGCCGCACTCTACGAGCAGGTCGCACTCGACGGAATCGACGCGAAGGCTACGGCCAACGTGCTGATGAACGACTTCGTCGCTACGGGGCTCGACCCGGCCGCCGTGGACGGCAGCGAGCTGGGGAAGCTGATCGCAGCGCGAGCGACGATTCCGCGAGAGACATTCACCCGGGCGCTCGCCGAGAGCGCCGATCCGGATTTCCACGCGGAGACATATCTGGCCGACACGCTCGTCGCGGACACGGCGGAGCTCGAGCCACTCGTGGAACGCATACTGGCGAACAGTCCCGGCCAGGTTGCCGCGTACAAGGGCGGTAAGGAAGGTCTGCTCGGCTTCTTCGTCGGCCAGGTGATGAAGGAGACCCAGGGCAAGGCCGACCCGAAGATCGTCAACGAGCTCCTGCGCAAGAAACTCGAATAGTTTCTCCCCGCGATCGGGAGGTCGAGGAAGTTCGCGCGCACGACAGCGACAACATCGAGCGTCTCCGCTAGATCAAGCCGCAGTAGCGCGCCGTGTTCGGCCAGGGATAGAACCCACGGCCGGCGCGGTGCGCCCGCTCGGCTGCCCACATCTGCTCGAGCGGGGTCCAGTGATCCGCCGTCCCCTTTCGTGAGAGCAGGCCTCCGCCGTACCTGCGCTGGAAGGTCAGATCCATCTGCAGGCCGCCGTAGTAGGGCGGACCCGGATCGTTCCAGGCTCCCTCGTAGTGATGGATGCACAACCACTGGCGCTTGTGGGGTGGGTTCTGGGCCCGCCAGCGCGTATTGAGCGCCACCTGTTTCCAGACCGCGATCTTCGCCTCGACGTTCGGCGGCGGGTCTTTCAGGCTGAGGGTGAGGTTGCGCCCCATCGTGCGCTGCCAGCGCCACGTTTCGTGGCGGTATCTGTCGATCTGATGCTGGATGTCACGCTGGGTCCACTGCAGTTCCACCGTCGTGGTGGTCTCCGGAGGCGGCTCAGGGCTCGAGTCCGCGCGGATCGTCGCAGCGCCCGCTAGCGCCGCCCCAAGGGCGCAGGCGCATGCGACTGCGAGAGTGAGTTTGGACTGCATCTGAGTGATCCCCCCGGATCAACGCCGCCTCGTGACTGTGCCGCAGCCGAGGTCGGCTGGTTGTGTCGAAAGGATAAGACTGCCCGGTAGCCGGAGAAGTTAGTCATTCCTCGTGTCGATTGCCTCGAAGTGGAATCGGCGCCGCGTTCCTTTTGCCTGCACGGGGTCCGCCTCGCGAACTTCTCCACCGTGCCGCCCAAGCACTCGAGTTCCGCGCGCACCCGTCCCGTGCGCCGAGTGTTATCCGACCGGCGACCGCGTTCAAGCCGGGCGCCTTCGCGCCGACGCCTGAGCTACGCTCAGAACGGATGGCCGAGAAGCGCTACCTGCTCACTCCGGGGCCGACTCCGGTGCCACCGGAGGTGCTTGCGGAGCTTGCAAAACCGATCATCCACCACCGCGAGCGCGACTTCCGCGAGATCTACGAACGCTGCCTGCTCCGGCTCCAGGACGTTTACCGAACCCGCAACGACGTCCTGATGTTCACGACATCGGGGACGGGCGCATTCGAATCCGCAGTCGCCAACCTGACCTCAGCGGGAGACAGGCAGCTCGTGCTCTCGGCCGGGAACTTCGGGGAGCGCTGGGCGGGGATGGTGAAGGCTTTTGGCGCCGACCTCGTGCACGCGCGGCTGGAGTGGGGGGAGACACCCGATTCGGATGACCTGCGCGCCGCGCTCGCCGATGCCGGCGACGTGAAGGTCGTGTACCTGACGCATTCCGAGACTTCGACCGGTGTCGTGTGCGACGTGCAGGCCCTGGCAGCCGTCGCGAAGGAAGCCGGCGCGCTCGTCGTCGTCGACGCAGTGTCGAGCCTCGGCGCGGTTCCGCTCGAAACCGATCTCTGGGGAATCGATGTCGTCGTGTCCGGCTCCCAGAAGGCACTCATGTGCCCGCCCGGCGTGGCGTTTGCATCCGTCTCTCCCGCGGCACTCGCAGCTTCCGCGGGAGCCGGCTCGCCGCGCTACGTCATGGACTGGGAGCGCACCCGCAAGGGTCAGGCGAAGCTCGACGCGCCGTTCACGCCGGCTGTTCCGCTCGTCCGTGCGCTCGACGTCGCGCTCGGACTGCTGCTGGACGAAGGTCTCGAAACGGCGTTCGATCGCCACGCTCGGCTCGGCCGAGCATGCCGCGAAGGAGCGAAGGCGATGGGGCTGGAGCTGTTTTCTCCGGATGAAGAGCGCTCGGCGGTCGTGACCGCGATCCGCGCGCCGGACGGCGTCGACTCGACGGAGGTCGTCAAGGGGTTGCGCGACCGGTTCGGAATCACGATCGCGAATGGGCAAGGCGACCTGAAGGGCAAGATCTTCCGAATCGGCCACATCGGCTGGTTCGACATCTTCGACATCACCACCGCGCTGGCGGCGGTCGAGCTCGTCCTGGCGGACTCGGGCGCGGAGATCGAGCGCGGCGTTGCGGTCACCCGCGCGCTCGAAGCCTGGGCCGAGCACACCCCCGTTTGAGCAAGGTTCTCGTCCGCGAAGAGATCGCGGAGGCCGGCATACGCCTCCTGCGCGACCGCGGCTTCGAAGTCGACGTCGACGGCGACTCCGATCTCACCGAGGCAATCGGCCGCTATGACGCGCTCATCGTGCGCTCTGCGACGAAGGTGACAGCCGACCTGATCGCGCGGGCGGACAACCTGAAGGTGATCGGACGCGCAGGAGTCGGCATCGACAACGTCGATGTCGACGCGGCGACCCGGCGCGGCATCGTCGTGGCGAACGCACCGGAGTCGACGGTCATCTCCGCGGCGGAGCACACGATCGGCTTGCTCGTCGCGCTGACGAGAAACATCCCCCAGGCACACGCAGCGCTCAAGCAGGGGCGGTGGGAGCGCAAGGCGTACGGCGGCGTGGAGCTGGCCGACAAGACGCTCGGCGTCCTCGGCTTCGGCCGGATCGGCCAGCAGGTCGCCCGCCGGGCCGCCGGCCTCGGCATGCGCGTCGTCGCGTACGACCCGTTCGTCCCCCCCGACCGCTTTCGTGAGCTCGGAGTCGAGCGGGTCGAAAGCGACGACGAGGTCTACGCCGCCGCGGACTTCCTGACGCTCCATCTCCCACTGACCGACGAGACGCGCAAGTCGATCAACGCGAACGCATTCGGGAAGATGCGCGACGGCGTCCGGATCGTCAACGCCGCGCGGGGCGCTCTCGTCGACGAGGACGACCTGCTCGACGCGCTGACGTCGGGCAAGGTCGGAGGCGCCGCGCTCGACGTGTTCTCGACGGAGCCGTATTCGGGGCCCCTGCTCGAGCTGGACAACGTCGTCGTCACGCCGCATCTCGCTGCGTCGACCGAGGAAGCACAGGATCGGGCTGGTGTGATCATCGCGGAGCAGGTTGCGGCCGCTCTCCAGGGGGGACTCGTGTCGAACGCGGTCAACATTCCCGTCATTGGCGCGGAGGACCTGGAGGTGCTAGGTGGGTACATCCCGCTCGCAGCCAAGCTCGGACGTCTTGCCATGGAGCTCGCGGAAGGGCAGGTCGAGGAGCTGCGACTGAGCTATTTCGGTGCGCTCGCCCAGTACGACACGAGGCTGCTGACCGTCGCGGCGCTGAACGGCGCCTTCCAGGGACGCTCCGACCAGCCGGTTAACTACGTCAACGCGCCGATGATCGCCGCCGAGCGTGGCGTGGAGGTTCGTGAGGAACGAAGCCGTTCGGCGCGTGACTACACCAACCTCGTGCGCGTCGAAGCCGTGTCCGGCGGCCAGCCCCTCCGCGTGGCCGGCACGACGATGGGCAACGACGACCGGTTGTGGCTCGTCAGCGCGCTCGGCTTCGAGCTCGACATGGAGCTCGCACCGCTGCTCGTCGTCTTTCGTTACGACGATGTTCCCGGCGTCATCGGCAAGGTCGGCACGCTCTTCGGCGTGGCAGGAGTCAACATCGCGAACATGACCGTGTCGCGCACGCGTCAAGGCGGGCAGGCGCTGATGGCGTTGTCGATCGACTCACCCGCACCGCCGGACCTGGTTCAGCAGATCCACTCCGAGTTCGACGACGCTCGGTTCATCTCGCTGGAATGAAGTCGCTACACAGCGTCGGCGCGTGGATTGAGGCGGCGAACGGTTCGCGCCACGACCGCGTTGAACTTTTCCACGACGACAAGTCGCCCGTGCGGTCGCTTCACGACTCGTTCCACTTCGGAGAGCTCGTGACCGGGGGACAGCAGGAAGTGCGTCCCGTCCGAACGGACCTCTTCGTACTGATCGAGTGTCGCAGGAACTCGCTCCGCGCACGCGGGATCTGCGCACTCGCAGACGAACTCGGCATCGCGAGCGTGGAACCGGTCGGCGCTCTCGGCGATTCTCTCGTTGACGTCCCTGAACAGCGCTTCAGTGTGCGCGATGCGTACTTCGCGTTCGGCCATCCCCGTCTCCCGTCGATTGACTGCCAGTTCGACAACGACGGAGTCGTCAAATCGGTTGCGCCTCGTGTGGCCTGAGCCGGTGGAACGCATCGCGGCGTTCCTGCGAGCCTCGGCCGTCGAAGGACGACTCGAGGAGCTTCTGACCGGCGCCGAGCCGCCGGCGGGCCAGAAGCTGCGCGCCGATGGCTTCGACGCAGGCGGCGCCGCCGTCGTCGCGCTCGTTCCCGCGGGTCGCAGCGTCGACGAGCGGAAGCTCGCCGCTGCAGCCGGCTCCGACGAGGTGCGCGCCGCGCCCGCGACCGATTTCCCCTTCCCGGAAGCTCGCGTGTTCATGGACCAGTCCATCCTGTCCGCCGACGCCGTCTGGCTGGAGGCGGGCTCGCCGCGTCACGTCCTCGGTTTGTCTCCGGTGCAGATCGCCCGCGTGACGAAGGCGCTGACGGCAGATCTTCTTCGGGAAGGCTAGAACGGGGGAAGTCGCCGACAGGGCCCGCGGGTAGAATTCGACTCCGGTCCAGTCCGTCCGCAAAGGAGAGCTCTTTCATGCAGGAACTCGAGAAGATCTGGATGAACGGCGGGCTCGTCGACTGGGCTGACGCGAAGATCCACGTCGGTTCACACGGGCTGCACTACGGCTCCGGCGTGTTCGAGGGAATTCGCGCGTACGAGACGCCAAGAGGCAGTGCCGTCTTTCGGCTCACCGAGCATCTGCAGCGACTCCAGAACTCCGCGCAGGTTCTGAACATGGAGCTCCCCTACAGCGTCGAGGAGCTTCGGTCGGCCACGATGGAGCTCATCGGCGCGAACGGCGTCGCCGAGTGCTACATCAGGCCGATTGCCTTCTTCGGGTTCGGCGAGCTCGGCGTCGCTTCGACAGGCAACCCCGTCGATGTCGTGATCATGAGCTGGCCCTGGGGGACGTACCTCGGGCCCGAGGCGCTGAAGAACGGCATCCGCGCCAAGATCTCGTCCTGGACGCGGGTCGGCCCGAATGTCATCCCGCACGTCGCGAAGGCGACGGGCATCTACCTCAACTCGATGCTCGCGGTCATGGAGGCGAACCGTGCCGGCTACGACGAGGCGATTCTGCTCACAGATGACGGCTTCATCGCCGACGGCTCCGGCGAGAACGTGTTCATCGTCAAGGACGGGACGATCTACACGCCCGATCTCTCGGCGTCGATCCTGCGCGGTATCACGCGCGACACGATCATCCAGATCGCACAGGACCTCGGCCACTCCGTCGTGGAGAAGCAGCTGATCCGCACCGACCTCTACCTCGCGGACGAGGTCTTCATGACCGGCACCGCCGCCGAGGTGACGCCGTTGCGCGAGGTCGACGATCAACTCATCGGCCCGCCCGGACCCGTGACGCTGGCGATCCAGAAGGCATACCTCGACACGGTCCGTGGCGGCAGTGAGCGCTGGTCGCACTGGCTCGAGTACGCAGCAACGGCACCGGCGCGAGCCGAGGCGTGACCGAAGCAGTCCGGGAGATCCCACTCTCCCGGCCGTGGCTCGATGAGCGTGAGGAGGAGCTCGTCCTCGAGGTCCTGAGGTCGGGCCGCCTGTCGCTCGGCCCGTGGATCGATCGCTTCGAGGAGCAGGTCGCCGAGCGAGTCGGCGCGCCGTACGCGGCGGCGCTGTCGAGTGGCACGGCCGGATTGCATCTGCTCTGCAAGATCGCAGGTCTCGCTTCCGGTGACGAAGTGGTCACGTCACCGCTCTCATTCGTCTCCTCGGCGAACTGCTTCATTCTCGAGGGCGCAACGCCGGTCTTCGCAGACGTCGATCCGGTCACGCTCAATCTCGACCCGGCCGCGGTCGAGGCCGCGATCACGGAACGCACTCGAGCGATCGTGGCGGTGGACATGTTCGGTCTACCGTGCGAGCTCGACGAGCTCCGGGCGATCGCCGACCAGCATGGCCTGGAGCTGATCGAGGACGCCTGCGAGTCGCTCGGCGCGGCGTATCGGGGCCGCCCGCTCGGCGCGCATGGCACTGCCGCGGTTTTTGCGTTCTATCCGAACAAGCAGATGGCGACCGGCGAAGGTGGAGTCGTCACGACGCACTCGGAAGAGGAGTGGCAGTTGCTGCGTAGCCTCCGCAACCAGGGGCGCTCGTACGACGGAGGCGGGGGCTGGTTTCATCACGTTCGGCTTGGCCTGAACTACCGCTGGACGGATGTGCAGGCTGCGATCGGGCTGGCGCAGCTGGAGAAGCTCGACCGCATCCTCGAGCTCCGTGAGGCGGCGGCTCGCCTCTACGGGGAGCTGATTGAGAACGTGGACGGCGTCGAGGTGCCGTGGGCCGGCGATCCGGACCACAAGCGTTCGTGGTTCGTGTACGTCGTGAAGCTCGCCGCCGGCCTCGATCGAGCTGCCGTGATGAGCGCGCTGAGGCGGGAGGGAGTCGCGACGGCCGAGTACGTCCCGTGCATCCATCTGCAGCCGTACATGAGAGAGCAGTACGGGTTCGCACCGGGGCTCTGTCCCGTGGCGGAGGCCGTGTCGAACCGAACGCTGGCTCTGCCGTTCTTCACTCAGATCGAGGCGGCCGACCAGCACCGCGTCGTCGAGGTCCTGAGCGCAGCAGTTTCGAACGCCGTGTAGTCGTTATTCCGCGTGAGCCGTCTTGTCGAGCGCGGTGAGGACACGGCTCTGGAGCGTCCTGAGCGTGAACGGCTTCATGATGTAGTCGTCGGCGCCCGCCTCGTAGCCACGATCCACATCCGAGGCCTCGCTGCGTGCGGTGAAGAGGATCACGATGATGTCCTTCGTCACGGGGTCGCCCTTCAGCGCCGCTGTCACCTCGAACCCGTCCAGCTTGGGCATGCCGATGTCGAGCAGCGCCAAGGTGGGCTTTCGCTCACGTGCTGTGGCGAGCGCTGCGGCCCCGTCCCGCGCGAGCAGGATGTCGTAGCCGCTACCCGAGAGCCCCAGATGGACGAGATCGAGAATGTCCTCGTCGTCGTCCGCGATCAGGATCGTCGTCGTGGCGTCTCCTTCCTCGCTCTGCACGTTCTCGTTCATGCGGCCTCCTCGACCGGTCGGGTGACTGACGCGGCGAGCGGCAGGGTGACCCTGAATGTCGCGCCCTTGCCCTCGGCGCTTTCGACCGTGATCTCGCCGCCGTGGCCTTCCACGATCGCCTTGACGATCGAGAGGCCGAGGCCCGTTCCCTGGATGGACTTCCGGATCGCCTTCTCTGTACGGAAGAATCGGGTGAACAGCTTCTTTTGATCCGTAGGGGAGATGCCGAGGCCGCTGTCCGCCACCTCGATCAGAACGGTGTTCTCGCGGGCGATCACCGAGACTCCGATTGAGCCGTTCGCGGCTGTGAACTTCAGCGCGTTCGAAAGGAGGTTGTCGATCACCTGGGCGAGCCGTTGCCGGTCGCCGATCACCTCGGCGGCATCGTGTCTGTGCACGGTCACGGCGATCTGACGGCTCGTCGCCGTCGGGAGTGACGCCGCCACGGCCTCGTCGAGGAGCTCCGGGATGCTGACGAGATCTTTCTCGAGGGTTACACGTCCCGCCTGTACCTGCGCCGCGAACAGGAGGTCCGAGACGAGTCCTAGAAGGCGATGCGCGTTGCGGGAGACGACCTCGAGGTGCTCTCGGTGCTCTTCTTTGAGCTCATCCTTGTCGTCTTGAACGAGCTCGAGATAGCCCACGATCGATGTCAACGGTGTGCGCAGCTCATGCGAGACGAGAGCGATGAGATCGTCCTTCAGGCCGTCGACCTCGCGTAGCCGCTCGTTCTGCGTATGAAGAGCCTCGCGACCGTGCTCTGCCTCCTGGAACAGCTTTCGGTACCTCCGCTCGCTCTCGGCGAGCTCAGCCTGGACGGCTCTTCTCTCGCGCTGAAGCAACACGACGCGCGTCCCGACGAGCAAGGTCGTGAGGATCGCGACCCCGCCGAGGTCGTAGGCATCGATCTGCTTACCCACGGCGGTCTCGGCGATGATCGCGGCAGGCGCCGCGACGAGTGCGGCTGAGAGAGTGCCCACGCGCCAGAGCGACAGCGTCTCCGACTTCGCTGCCGGGAGGGACGCCATCCGCGCCATCGACGGATGCAGTGCGGCAATTGCCCAGAGCGCGTAGAAGAGCAGCCAGCCCGCATCGATGGGGTTGCCGATCACGTAGAGACCTTTCAGGTTCAGATAGGAGTAGATCCCGTCGGCGGCAAGAGTCGCGATGATCGCCGCGATGATGCACCGAAGGGAGACGCTTGCGACTCGGCCGCGTAGGACGATGAGCGTCACACCGGCGACCAGCACGACGTCCGCAACCGGAATCCCGAGTGCGGTGATGGTCTCGAGGAGCGAAGACGATTTGGTTCCGAGAATCGGTCCCAGCAGAAAGAGGTGTGTCAGGATCGCGGCGGCGACCACGACGATCAGGCCGTCGAGGATGTCCCCGATCCGGGGCCGGCCCCAGCCGCGCGCCAGCGTCACGAGACCAGCGATGAAGAAGGGATAGCCCAGGAAGAACGCAAGATCCGCGAAAGACGGGTACGGCGCCTGCGTATGCAGGATCCATCGGTAGCAGTCCCAGTACGCGTCTCCAAGGCACCAGAGCCCGAGCGCCACGACGAAGAGCCACCAGTGGTGCGCGGGGGCGGGCCGGTAGCGCCGGATCCCAATCGCCGTCCCGACGAGTGCCGAGACACTGAAGACCTGGTAGATGATCGTCTGGCCGTTGGCGCCGAGGAAGAAGTAGACGCCCCCCAGCAGCACGGCCCCCAAGGCATATGCGCGCCAGATGATTGCGTCCCCACTTCGAGTGGGGCGCGCGGGCGATCCCTCCATCGAGGTAGTCGTTGTTGAGACGCGCGGGAGCATGCCCTTCGAGGATCGTCGCTCGCGCGCGCGTACGGAATGGCCGCTTCTGCGCGGCCGCCCTCACCGAATCGGGGGTGAGTCGTGACCCTTTTGTGACGACGGCGTGGACACGTGTCCACAGGCGATAATGCCGCGCGTGGGTGACGTGACCCGGATGATCTGTTTCGGCTTCGGTACGGACGACGCGAAGCTGTTTTGACGGACGAGCCCGGGGTCGCTGCCGGCGAGCGCCGCAGCCTGCTTCAGCATGCTTCTCGGTTCGCGCTGGACGTCAGTCCGCTGCGCCGTCAGCCCGCGTTCAGACGGCTGTGGTTCGGCCAGGGAATCTCGTTCATCGGGACGGAGATCGCCGAGGTCGCGCTCGCGTACCAGATGTATCAGCTGACCGGGTCGACGCTCGCCGTCGGGCTCATCTCGCTGACGCACCTCGTGCCGCTTCTGACCCTGACCGTGATCGGAGGGGCGATCGCCGATGCGTTCGACCGGCGCCGCGTGATGCTCGTGCAGCAGGTCGGGATGGTGGCCGGCAGTCTCGGGCTGGCGGCGAACGCCGCCCTCGGTCATCCGCGCATCTGGCCGTTGTACGTCTTCCAGTTCGTGATCTCCGCCGCGTTCAGCATCGGCGTGGGCGCACAGCGGTCGATGACGCCGCAACTCGTCGACGAGTCGCATTTCATGGCGGCCTCGGCTCTGAACAGCGTCACTTCGCAGTTCGGCGCGGTCGGCGGGCCGGGGATCGCCGGCCTCCTGATCAAGTTCGTCGACCTGAAGTGGATCTACCTCGGCGATTCCCTTTCCTATGTAGGTGCGATTGCCGCGGTCGCGCTCCTGCCGCGACTCGTAGCGAGAGAGGACGCGGACCGACCGAGCTGGCGCTCCATCGTCGCCGGCTTTCGCTACGTGCGGAGCCAGTCGGTGATCCTCGGTTTCTTCCTGGTCGACACCAATGCGATGATCTTCGGGATGCCGAGCGCACTGTTCCCGGCGATCGCCGCGCACCGGTTCGGGGATGCGTCGCTGGTGGGCTACTTGTACATGGCTCCGGCCGCAGGCGCCCTGCTCGTGTCCTTGCTCTCGGGGCCGCTGCGTCAGGTGCGCCGGCAAGGTCTCGGTGTCGTCATCACCGCGTCGTTGTGGGGGGTGGCGATTGCGGCCTTTGGCTTTGCGCAACAGCTGTGGCTGGCCTTGCTGCTGCTGGCGCTGGCCGGCCTCGGCGATCAGATCAGCGCGATTCTGCGCTCGGTCATGCTCTACCGGATCACTCCCAAGGAGATGCTCGGCCGCGTTTCGGGAATCGAGTTCATGCAGGTGGCCGCCGCGCCGTCGCTCGGCAATCTCGAGGCGGGCGCGCTGGCGTCGGTGACCAGCTTGCGCTTCTCGATCGTCTCGGGTGGCGTCGCCTGCGTCGGGGGCTGCCTGCTCCTGGCGGCAGCGTTTCCAGCGCTCCTCCGCTATGACGCACAGGCGAATGCTGAAGCGTGACTTCTTCGCCCGCAGCGTCCACGAGGTCGCACCGGACCTGATCGGCGTGACGCTGCTCGTGGACGGGGTCGGCGGCCGGATCGTCGAGGTCGAGGCGTACGACCAGCAGGATCCGGCCAGTCACGGCTACCGGGGCCGAACGGAGCGCAACGCGGCGATGTTCGGCCCGCCGGGGCACGCATACGTCTACCGCTCGTACGGCATCCACTGGTGCCTCAATCTCGTCTGCCGCGAAGAAGGCGTGGCCGAAGCCGCGCTGATTCGGGCACTCGAACCGACGGCCGGCCTGGACCTGCAACGAGGCCGACGCCTCACGGAGGAGGTGCGTGCCCTGTGCTCAGGCCCGGGAAAGCTCTGCCAGGCACTGGCGATCACGCGGGAGCACGACGGCCTCGCGCTCGACGTCCCTCCGTTCCAGCTCGTCGAGCGCGACAAGGTTCCGGAGATCGTCACAGGCCCGCGCATCGGCCTCACGCGCGCCACAGAGCTGAACTGGCGCTACATGAGTGCGGGCTCGCCGTACCTCAGCCGTGCAGCTCCGCGCGCA
>DAITAW010000118.1:0-7323 GCA_036824055.1 Gaiellaceae bacterium
GACCTCGCGGCGACGAAGACGTTCGAGAACGGGATCTTCAGCCACACCGAGAAGCTGAACGCGCTCGCAACGACGATCGCGGCCGAGGCCGCACCGGACGATGTGCTCCTCTTCCTGGACGGCGATGCGTTCCCGATCGCCTCCGTCGACGCCGCGCTGGCCGAGGCGCTCGCGCGTGTCCCGCTCGTCGCCGTCCGCCGGGACGAGAACCTCGACGACGAGCAGCCACACCCGTCCTTCTGTGCCACGACCGTCGGCTACTGGGCCGACCTGCGCGGCGACTGGAACCCCGGGTACACGTGGAAGAATGCCGCCGGCAAGGGCGTCACCGACGCCGGTGGGAACCTGCTCGGACTCCTGCGCGAACGCGGCGACGAGTGGCAGCCGCTCCTGCGCACGAACCGCGTGAATCTGCGCCCGCTCTGGTTCGGCGTCTACGGCGACCTCGCGTACCACCATGGCGCGGGCTTTCGCGGGGGCTTGTGCCGGCGCGACCGCGAGGCGATCGGCCGGGTGCCGGAGCCGCCGCGCGATCCGGCGCCGGACGCGAGTCTCGCGGAGCGCGCCGCCTGGCATGTACGTGCAAGAAAGTGGGCCTGGATCGACAAGCGTCCGGTCGTGCGGCGGGAACGGGAGACGCTACGGCGAAACAAGGAGCTCTCGGATCGGATCTACGCGGAGCTTCGGCGCGACACCGACTTCTGGCGCCGCGTCTGAACAAGATCCAAACCTCCCGGGGCTAGAGTCTTTCGCGATGTCGACGTACGAACAGGAGCGCGAGCAGACACTCGTCATCAGGCCTCCGAAGCGCTGGTCGAGCTTCGGCCTGCGCGAGCTCTGGCGCTTCCGTGAGCTCGTCTTCTTCCTGACCTGGCGCGACGTCAAGGTCCGCTACAAGCAGACGGTCCTGGGGGCGTCATGGGCGCTGTTGCAGCCGTTCATGACGATGATCGTCTTCACGATCGTCTTCAACCACCTGGGCAGGATCCATTCCGGGACAGTCCCTTACCCGCTCTTTTCGCTCTCGGGACTCGCGCTCTGGTTCTACTTCTCGAACTCGATCAACGTCGCCTCGAGCAGTCTCGTCGCCAACAGCGCACTGATCACGAAGGTGTACTTCCCGAGGCTGTCGGTCGCCGTGTCGCCCGTGCTGGCCGGGCTCGTCGATCTCCTGCTCGCGCTCGTTCTCGTGGCAGGAACGATGGCGTACTACGGCTTTGCGCCGGACTGGCGAATCCTGCTGCTGCCGGCATTCATCGCGCTTGCGCTCGTAACTTCGCTCGGGATCGGGCTCATCCTCTCGTCGCTGAACGTCCGCTACCGCGACGTCCGGTACGCGGTGCCGTTCGTGATGCAGATCTGGCTCTACGCGAGTCCGGTCGCCTATCCGTCGAGCGCGGTCGGACAGGGACTTCGGCGGACGGTCTACGGCCTCAACCCGATGACGGGCGTGATCGACGGGTTCCGCTGGGCCTTGCTCGGGACCGGGCGCCTTCAGGTCGGCGAAATGCTGGTGTCGGTCGGGACTGCGCTCGTCCTGCTGGCTTTCGGAATCATCTACTTCGCGCGGACTGAGCGCACCTTCGCCGACCTTGTCTAAGAACGCGGTCGAGATCCGGGGTATCGGCAAGGAGTACGTCCTTGGCGAGCGTCAGACCTTTCCCACACTCCGCGACGCGCTCATGCAGCGACGTGCCGCCGCCGGGAGGCGAGACAGGATCTGGGCCCTACGCGACACCAGCTTCGACATCGCGCGGGGTGAGGCGGTCGGGATCATCGGCCACAACGGCGCCGGCAAGACGACCCTGTTGAAGCTTCTGTCCCGCATCACACCGCCGACTACTGGAGAGATTCGGATTACGGGCCATGTCGCGTCGCTGCTCGAGGTCGGAACCGGCTTCCATCCGGAGCTGACGGGCCGCGACAACGTCTATCTCAACGGCGCGATCCTCGGCATGCCGCGACGCGAGATCCAGCGCAAGTTCGACGAGATCGTCGAGTTTGCCGGGATCGAAAGGTTCATCGAGACGCCCGTCAAGCGCTACTCGAGCGGGATGTACGTGCGGCTCGCTTTTGCCGTTGCGGCCCACTTAGAGCCCGACATCCTCATCGTCGACGAGGTCCTCGCAGTCGGCGACGCTGCATTCCAGCGCAAGTGTCTCGGCAAGCTCGGCGATGTGCGTTCGGAGGGACGCACCGTCCTCTTCGTGAGCCACAACATGGCCGCGATTCGAAGCCTGACGAATCGGGCGGTCTGGCTCGACCATGGCTCTGTCGCGGCCGACGGCCCCACGCCGGACGTCGTCTCCGAGTATCTGTCGGCGGTCGCCGGCGGCGAGAAGGGAGCCGTCGCAGACCTCCGCGACGACCGCCCGCGCCGGGCGAATCTGAAGCCGACCGCCCGGCGCGTCCGTTTCGAGTCGGTCGCCCTGGTGACACCCGACGGCCAGCCGGTCTCGCGCATCCCGCAGGGCAGCCGGCTGCGCTTCGAGGCGATGTTCCGCGTCAGCGAGCCGCTGCGCTTCCTCGAGCTGTACTGCCGCGTGAAGACGGGAGACGGCGTCCGCTTGTTCAGCAGCTTCTCCGAGCCGCAGGAGGATCTCGTCGCGGCAGGCTTCTACCGGGTCGTCTGCGAGTTCGAGGAAACCGACCTGCTGCCGGGCAGCTACGTCGTCGAGCTCGTCGCGAAAGGCGTCGAGCACGAGGACATCGTTCCGAATGCGCTCGTCTTCGAGGTCGAATCGGTGGCGACCGCCGAGGAGGACTTCCGCTACGGACGCTCCAGCGGCGTCATCCGGGTCGATTCGACGTGGACGGAGCTGCAACCGATCCAGGAGACCCTGCCGGCCGAAGCTACGGTCGCGCCGACCTAGCCGGGCAGGCGTTCGAGCTCGCGCACGATCCTCCCTGCGGCAACCCGCGCGTCGAATGCCTGCTCGAAGAGGCTGCGCGCGCCGTCCCCGACCGCGTCTCGCAGCACCGCATCGCCCACGGCCCGTAGAACCGCCTTCGCATGCTCCGGCCCTGTCGTGGCCAGGAGCGAGTTATGGCCGTCCGCGAGCTCCGGGATCCCGACGAGGCTGTCGGTGTGCGCGACGATGCAGTTGCCGAACGTGAGGCCGCTGAGGATGCGCGCGCTCGCGCCGGTGACGGTTGGGTTCGGCGCGAGCAGGACGTCGGCGGCGAAGAACTCTTCGGCCGGGTCGGTGATCTGCCCGCGGAGGCGGACCGCCGGGTGCTCGAGTCCGCGCAGGAACTCGTCCGGTGGGTCCTGGCCGCCCACCACGTGCACCTCGAAGCCGTCCTCGCCGAGCGCCTCGGTCAGCAGCGGCAGGATCGACGGCACGAACAGGTGGAGGCCCGAGATCGTGCCGATCCCCTGCAGGTGGCCGATCATCAGGATCCGCGGCTTCGGGTTCGGCTTGCCGGCGGCGCGGCGCTCTCGCCAGTCCGGACCGGCGAGGTCCGGCATCGGGTAGTGCGCGTACCACGCGTTGGCACCCTGGCGCGCGGCCCACTCGGCGTGGTGGCGGCTGAAGACCGCGACGCTCGGGAACTGCCGGAGCAGTTCCGCGGTGCGGCGGTCCGCATAGGCGAGAAACGACCGCTCGCTCGCCCTGCCGAGCAGGTTGCGCTCGGACGGCGCGTAGCGCGCACGCACGCGCCGAGCGACGCCCGGCGGATGCGAGAGCGCGGCCAGGATGGGAACGTCGCTGCAGGCGGTCGCCGCAATCGCCTCGATCCCGAACGCCATCCCGGCGTCGGACCCCGCGAGCGCCCGCCGGACGCCGTCGGCCGCGTGCAGCGACGGCAGGAGCTCGTCGTTTCGCGGGTGGACTATCGAGCGTGCGAACGCCGCCCGTGCCCGCCACCGGCCGCGGGGCGCCGGTGGGGGCACCTCGACCACGCGAACGGTGGCGCCCAAACGCTCCAGGGCTGCGAAGCGTTCGGGCGCGGTCGAATCGAGGAGATAACCCGCGGGGAGCAGCACCGCCGTGACGTCGTGCCCGGCCGCGAGCAGCTCCGAGATGATGATCCAGGAGGCGATCGTGCTTCCCGAGTGGCCAAGGCTCGGGATCCCACCGATCGCGAACGCCACGCGCATCAGCGGGCGATCCGTTCCAGCGTCTCCGCGAGCGCGGCGCCGGCAGCCTCCGGCGTGAAGTAACGCTCGTACGTCGAGCGCGCGCCGGCTCCCAGCCGGACGCGGAGGTCCGGCTGGCGGATCGCCCGCACTACCTGTTCCGCGAGCGTCTTCGGCGAGTCACCGAGGAGCGCGTTCCGCTCGTGCTCCAGCTCAGGGATCCCGTAGGCGTTCGCTGTGTGGGTGACGATGCACGAGCCGTACGAGAAGCCCGTCAGCACGCGAACGCGAACGCCGAGCTTGATCGAGACGGGCACGACGAGTACGTCCGCGTCTCGAAACTCGGCATCGACATCTGGGACGAAGCCGTGCAGTTCCACCGCCGGATGTTCCAGGAGCGGCGCCAGCTCCGGCGGCGGATCGTAGCCGCCTACGATGCGTACCTCGAATCCATCGCGACCGAGCGCGTCGTCGAGGTACGGCAGCATCCGCGCGAACACGCGCAGCCCGTCGAGCGTTGCGGTGCCGCGGAGATGCCCGATGAGCAGGATCGTCGGACGCCCCTCGCTGCCTGGCGGCTGTGGCGGCCCCGGGTCGGCGATCGGAGTCCGGTAGTAGTCGCAGGGAAGCCCGAGTCCTCGCAGCCACTCGGCGTGGTGGTGCCCGAAGGCGCCGACGGCCTCGCAGTCGCGGAGGAGTCGAACCGCGAGGCGCGGGTGCGCCCGGAGTCTCGACTGGACGCCGATCGCCTCGCGAGCGGCCCGCAGGGGGCGGCGCTCTGATCGCCAGCGTCGCCAGGTACGTCCCCAGAGGGCCAGGTGGGGCGGGTCGCTCGTGGCGGCGAAACGGGGGGCCTCGACCTCGACGCTCGCCGCGAGCGCCTCGAAACCGTAGACGAGCACGGCGTCCGCGCCGAGGCGCGCAACCGCCTTCTGCACCGCGCGGCCGTCACGGAGTGTCGGGTACAGCTCCTCGGATGTGGGCCGCCAGATCTGACGCGCCCGCGATCCCAGCGTGCGCTGGGTCGGCTTCGGCCGCCAGGCTTCCGACAGGACCGCTTCGAGCGGGAAGCCGAACCGCGCGGCGTGCGCGAGCTGTGCCTCGTGGTCCGCTCCGTCCGGCGTTCGGTACTCGGGGTAGACGACCGGGCACAGTGAGACGTCGTGCCCACGGTCCCGGAGTGCCTCGGCGATCAGAGCAAGCGTGATCGACGCGCCGCTGCCCGAGTCCCGATTCGGGAGGGCCGTCGAGAGGATCGTCGTCCGCATGCCGGCGCTAAAGCGACCAGCCGGAGAACGGGAGCCCGGTCTCGGCGCGGAGGCGCTCGACCTCCGGTCGAAGCTCGTCCGCGAGCTCCTCGCGCAGTGTGTCGTCGAGCACGGGCTGGGGG
The DNA here is from genome assembly GCA_036824055.1 of Gaiellaceae bacterium. GTDB lineage: Bacteria > Actinomycetota > Thermoleophilia > Gaiellales > Gaiellaceae > 3-1-20CM-4-69-9. The sequence goes on from DAITAW010000118.1 coordinate 5,475, forward strand.
GTCGCTTGGCGCAAGCGCGCCTTGAGCGCGCGCGGAGCCCGCTCGCGAAGCACCTGGGCGCGGGCCGGGCCCAGGGTTCGGTCGAGCGCCGTCGACACGCGCAGGCCGGTGCGCGTCGGCTTCGTGCGGCCGGTCTCGGCGTTGTGCGCGAGGGCGAACTGAGCGGTGCGAAACGAATCGTCGACCCCGACGAACCGAAAGACCGCTGCGAGAGTCTCCTCCCGGTGCGCGCGCAGCTGGTCGCTGTCGAGGACCAGGACACGCTCTCTCGGGAAGTACTCGAAGTACTGCTCCAGCTGCAGCCAGTAGCAGCTCGGCTTGACGAGCCATTCGCGGACGACCGGGTCGGCGAGCGCTTCGGCGATCGTCTCCACGTCGCTCCAGGCGAGCGCGCGGTGGACATAGTGGGAAACGATCCGGTCGATCGGATCACGCACGACATAGACGAGCCTGACGTCCGAGAGCGTGGCCGCCATCCGCTTTGGAACTCCGCTGCGCAACGGATACGCGCTGTACGCCGGTGACGACTCGCCTCGGACCGGCGCGGACTGGAACTGGCGCTCGTACCATTGCCGGCCGCGACTCCAATTCGCGTCCTCGAGGAAGAAGTTCAGCTCCTTTTCGCGCGACATCGAGATCTCGGGATGGAGGTCGAGGTACTCGTGCAGGCTGGTCGTCCCGCTCTTCGCGGCGCCGATCACGATCAGGTTCGGAAGCACTGCGCGAGCGTACCCGGGGCGCGGCTAAGCTCGGCGTCCCGACGGGACGGGGGCGGCGAGATGATCCACATCGCAACGGTGCACTGGATGAGCGACCGCTGGATCGACATCCAGCTCAAGTACCTGCGGCGGAACATGGACCGTCCGTACAAGGTGTACGCCGACCTCGAGGGGATCGACCGGAGACACGCCGACAGCTTCGACGTCTCAACGGATCTGTCGGCGCAGAGCCCAGACAGGCGGGTCCCGCATGCGCAGAAGCTGAACGCGCTCGCAGACCTGATCGCCGACCGTGCCGCTCCCGAGGACACGCTGATCTTCCTCGACGGGGATGCGTTTCCGGTGGCCCCGCTCGGCGATCTGCTCGACGATCGACTGTCCCGCTTTCCGCTGGCGGCGGTCAGGCGCGACGAGAGCCTCGGCGACGTGCAGCCGCATCCGTCCTTCTGCGCGACAACGGTTGGCTTCTGGCAGGAGATCGGGGGCGACTGGTCGCGCGGACCGGATTGGACCTGGAAGAACGCCCTCGGCTGGACGGTCGAGGACGTCGGCGGGAAGCTCCTGTGGATCCTGAACGAGCGCGGAATCGATTGGTCACCACTGCTACGGACGAATGCGGCGAGCCTTCATCCGCTTCTGTTCGGCGTGTACGAGCACCGCATCTACCACCACGGCGCGGGCTTCCGCCCGGTCTTCGAGCGAACCGACCGTCACCTCGCAGGCATGGTTCCGCCGTTGCCCGCGAGCCTGCCGCTTGAGCCACCTGCGTCACCGGTTGGGAAGCTGATCTGGAAGATCCGCGCAAAGTTCTGGTACCTGACGAAGAAGCGCGGGGTGGCGAAGCGCGAGGAACGGCTCACGCGCAGGAACCTCGAGCTGTCCGAGCAGGTGTTCTCGATGATCGAGGGAGACGAAGCGTTCTACGAGCGGTTGTAGGCCGCTAGACTCGCCCGCGATGAGCGTCGGAGCCGCCGTCCGTCAGCAGCTCGCCAAGCATGCGCCGCGCCTGGAAGAGGCCGCGGTCCGCGCCAACTGGCGGCTGAAGAATCGCAACCGTGCCTTTTCGCCGGACGACGTCAGCGACCCGAAGCAGCGCCAGCTCATCGACGCCCTGCACCGCGACGGCGTCG
>DAITAW010000119.1:0-7322 GCA_036824055.1 Gaiellaceae bacterium
CCTACGAGACGCTCTCCAAACGCGAGCGCAAGAGCCGCCACCTCGCCGCCGCCGACCAGCTCGCGGCCGCGCTCGGCGAGGAGGAGGCGGCAGAGATGATCGCCTCCCACCTGCTCGACGCCTACGAGGAGACGCCCGACGACGAGCTCAGGGCGCGCGCGGGCGGAGCGCTGACGCGGGCCGGCGAGCGGGCGGCGGCGCTGGCGGCGGCCGCCGAGGCGCAGCGCTACTTCGAGCAGGCGGCCGAGCTGACCGACGACCCGCTCGCCCACGCGGAGCTTTCCGGCCGCGCCGGCGAGATGGCCTGGCGCGCAAACAAGCCCGCCGAGGCGCGCACGCTGCTCCAGCAAGCGCACGCCGCCTTCGCCGAGCGCGGCGACACCCGCGCGGCGGCGCGGGTCTCCGCCGTCCTCGCAGAGCTCGACTTCAACGAGGGCGATCCGCAGCAGGCGGCCGCCCGGCTCGCGCCGGCCCTGGCAGCGCTCGAGGCGGGCGAGCCCGACGCCGACCTCGCCGCCGCCGCCGCACAGCTCGGCCGCTTCCTCGTCCTCAGCGGCGAGTACGAGCAGGCGGCCCCCCACCTCGAGCGCGCGCTCGCCCTCGCGGAGGAGCTCGAGCTCCCCGAGACCCTCGCCCAGGCGCTCAACACGAAGTCGCTTCCGCTCCTCCGCGGCCATCGCGTGTACGAGGCGCGACTGCTGCTCGAGGGCGCCCTCGAGCTCGCGCTTGCCCACGACCTCCACGCCGCCGCCCTGCGCGCCTACAACAACCTCGACGCCATCCTGTGGGGTTCCGCCGGCCAAATGCGCGAGAGCCTTCAGCTCTCCGAACGCGCGCTCGAGCTCGCCCGCCGAGCCGGCAACCGTGTCTACGAGGCAGTATTCCTCGGCCACTCGATCCCGGCTCTGGGCAACCTCGGCCGCTGGGACGAGGCGCTCGCCCGCGCCGCCGAGGCCGAGGAGCTCGCGACCACGGCATTCGCCCAGGGTTTCATGCTCGCTGCGGTCCCGATCCACTGCGAGCGCGGCTCGCCCGAGGAGGCGCGGCGACTGCTCGCGCGGCTCGAGGCGGTCGAGCGGTCGAGCAACCCGGATAACGTCGGCTTCTGGGCCGTCGCCGAGGCGCAGCTGCTGCGCGCGGAGGGCCGGCCGCAGGACGCGCTCGCCGCTGCCAAGCGCGCGCTCGCCGTCCATGCCGAATCCGGCGCAGGTCCCTGGGTCGATGCCCTGTTCGAGGCGCTCGAGGCGGCCGCAGCCATCGGTGATACTGACGGGCTTCGCGAACAGTTCGCCCTCCTGGACGCGCTACCACCCGGCGAGCTCCGCCCGTTCCTGCAGGCGCAGCAGGCACGGTTCCGGGCACGGCTCGAGCCGGCCGACGCCGACGCGCTATTCGAGACGGCGGAGCGGCTCCTGCGCGAGCAGGAGCGGCCGTTCTACCTCGCCGTCGCCCAACTCGAGCACGCCGAGTCGCTCGTCGCGGAGAGCCGCACCGGCGAGGCCGAGCCGCTGCTCGCCGAGGCGCGGGAGACGTTCGAGCGCCTCCAGGCGACGCCGTGGCTCGAGCGAGTCACAGCGGCTGCCCATACGCAGCAGCCGCAGGTCCCCGCCTGACAGCCTTCAAAAGGACTCCGGCAGCCCCGGAAGCCATTCTGTTACGCCCCTTAGTATCGACCGCGCTACACCTTGACTGACGCACATCCGCTCGTGTTGTGATATCCGCGCGCACGCGCGTCAACCAGCTAACGCTCTCAGCAGAGAACCGCTCTCCGCGAATCGGCTTGTGCTCGGCGCGGACCAGTCCAGCGCAGACAGCTGATGTCCCCGGTCGCTCTCTGGCGGAAACGCGACAAGGACGCGGTGCTGTGCCCGCTGTAGGACAGGGTTTGAATGTCTCGCTCTGATGGCCCGCGATCCCCGTTGCCGGGGCGTCGTACACGAGTGAGGGATACCCGGATACACGGATACACGGATACACGGAAGTCTCTCTGCGCGACCTCAGGGTTTTCGCTTAGCTGAGCGAGACATGGACGCGGCTAAGCGAGTCACACGGCTTCTTAGGCTGGGGCACGCGGCACGGCCGGCCGAGCCGCCCGCGCCGGACGATCGGCCGCTACTCCACACCCCGTACGAGCTCGGCGGGCGCGACGGGCCGCTTCCGCTCGGCGTCCATCAAGGGCGGCTCTACCAGCAGGGCGCGCACGTTGCAGAGGGCGAGTTTTTGCTCTCGTTCATCTGGCTTCCGTACCCGAACGTCCGCTTCGAGATGGTTGCCCCTGATTCCCTCGTGGTCGAGCCGGGAGAGGCCACTCTTGAGCTTGATCTCGCCGACCCCGTGCGCGTGCCTGTTTTTGTGGGGCGGGTCGTAGTCGGTGCCACACCAGAGGTTGTCGGGACTCTTACCGAGCGCGTCTCGTGCGGTGACGCCGCGACCATCGATGCCATTTCGTTTCTGCTTGCGAACACGCCAGAGATGCACGGCGAGTGGATCACCAAGCCCGGAGCCGGTGGCTGGCTTGGACGAGTCCAATTCGAGTCGACGCCGTGGCGGGTGACGCTGGAGGTCCGCCGTGACAATCGCGAGCTAACGAGCGAACTGAAAGCGTTCGGCGGCTACGCCGTCACGCACGTCGGCAGACTCGAACGCACGGACGGCTTGGCGTTCACAGTCGCGCGGGGCCGGGAGATCCTGGACGGGTTGAACCTGTTCCTCTCGTTCGCACGTGGCTTCTGGACGCCACCGCTGCTACCGGTCGGCTACAACGGCGACGGGATTGTGTGGCGGGAGTGGCTCGGACGTACGTCGAGTCCCTGGCGATCGAACTTCGCCTGGTTCTCGCCCTCCCATCCCGGCGCACTCGCCGACGCATTCCCCCGATTCATGCAGCGCTGGCAGGACCCGAAGTGGCGAGACTCCTCGACGCTCGGGATTTGGTGGTACATCGAGGGCAACGGGACGACGACGGCGGAGACTTCGTTATTGCTGGCCCAGGTCGCGCTTGAGCTCTTCAGTTGGGTCATCCTCGTCCAAGAGCGGGGACAGCTGAGCCGCACCGCGCATAAGAAAGCTCGCGCGGAGGACAACATCCGAAGCCTGCTTCAGTGGGCGGAGGTTCCTCTCGCGGTCCCTCCGGAGCTAGCGGCTTTGAGCCAGCACGCGGCTTCTGAGGGATGGGCGGACGGGCCGGCGGCGCTGATCGGCCTCCGCAACAAGCTCACGCATCCGGGCGGCGAGGCGAGCGCGATCTTCGCGGCGCCAACGAAAGCGCGAGTCGAGCTGCAACAACTCGCGCTGTGGTACGTCGAGCTGATCCTGCTGCGCTTCCACGGCTACCGCGGTGACTACGTGAACCGGCACAAAGCCGAATACGTCGGAGAAGTCGAGCGGGTTCCCTGGGAATAGGAAAACGAGCCGTGGAGCCGCAAGGCGCCGGTGAAAGCCCGCGTGTTCCGCAGCTCCTACAGCGGGCACGGCGCTGGCTCCTTGTCGCGTTTCCGCCAAAACGCGACAACCACACACCACGGCGTCGATATCACTTCTCTAGTGCGCGCAGGTCGGCGGCGAAGCCCACGGTGTCGTGATACGCGCCGAGCCCGTGCGCGTTGCGGTGCTCGTGATATCTGCTGAGCGCCGTGCGCTCGTCGGCAGATCCGCGCAACGCGTCGATGATTGCATCCGCAAGGAACGTCGCGTGCGCACCGGCCATGTCGATCCCGCGCCCGCTCCAGGGGTCCTGGTGCAAGCCGGCATCACCGACGAGTGCCCAGCCCGGGCCCCACGGCACGCGGACGTAGTTCCGCTCCGGTCCGCAGCCAGACAGACGGCCGTCCGCATCTGCGGCGGCCACTCGCCGCGCGAGACCGCGGTGTTGGGCAATCCGTTCGGCGTACCGCGGTTCGAAATCCTTTCGCAGCCAGCGGAACGTCTCGAGATTCACCGAGACAGCCACGCACGTAAGTCCGGAATCGCTCGGGAAGATGTACGCGATCTCGTCATCTAGAACTGAGAACTCGGCAGCGTCGGGCTTCCCTCCTTCCGGTCCGAGGAAGCCGCTGACATAGCGGTAGTACAGCGCCCGATAGGGCGGCGTTTCGTGCTCCATCGCAGGCGACACCTTCCGCGCGACGAGCGAGTGACGACCGTCAGCGCCAACGACGATCTCGGCATGAGCGCCGCGACCATCGGCGAACTGCACCCCGACGACCCGGTCGCCACTCCAGAGAAGGTCGCTAACGATCGTCCGCTCTGCGAAGTCGACGCAGTCCGCGACGCGCGCGCGCTCCAGGAGGATGAAGTCGAGCGGCTCTCGGCGAACCGAAAGGCAGTAGCCGATCTCGCCCGGATCCTGCGGCGGCGCCTCGCTGGGCTCACTTCCACCGCTGGCGTAGTTCAACTCCCGTGTGAGCGGCGGGCACCCGAGCTCGAGGACGGCCTCGAGAACGCCGAGCCGCTCGAGCACGCCCACCATTCCAGCTCCGCGAAAGAAGTGCGTCGAGCACGTCGTGCTTGGACCGCGCACGGTCGAGAAGAAGCACAGAAACCCCCGCGTCGCCAAGCAGCGCCGCCAGCGTCGAACCCCCGACGCGCGCCCCAACGACGATCACGTCATAGCGGTCACGCACCGCCCCAGTCTCCTATCTCAAGGCTGACAGCACAACGGCCGCCACAAAGCTGGTCGTCGGCCGTGGCGGCCACCCTCGATCCCACGCGAGGCGAGTCCCAAGAGCATAGAACCACTGTAGAAGTAGATCGCTGTCGCACTTTGGCGGAAGTGCGACAGAGACGTCCGCCCTATGAGGGACTCGACGCAGTCGCTGGTTGCGCAGACAAGCTGCCAGCGATCAGGAATGATGCCTGAGGCTAGGCGCGCCTGCTGACGGCCAACTGTGTGGGGTGGAGGCCGCGAGGAGGGACCGACGCTACTTGGGAAACTCAGGCGGACAGACGACAGGCTTGTCCTCGTCGAAGCGAGCGTAGGCCTCTTTCGGGTCCGATGTCTCCGTGTCGACCCCGGCGCCGTGCTTCAGCGCCAGCCGGTTGACGGGATAACGGATGCCGCGTCCCTTTCGCCGTGCGCCCACGCCGAGGACGAGGCACGGGCCGTCGCCCGCCCCGACGAAGATGTGCTCCGTCCACGCGGGACAGTGGACGAAATCCCAGTCCCGTAGCCGTCGCTCTTCGCCTTCGATCAGGAGCAAGCACTCACCGGAGAGCACGAGGAAGTCCTCCTGGGCATCCTCCCCGTGGTACAGCGCGTTCGGCTCGCCGGGACGCAGGATGCCCACGCCGAAGCCGACCTGGTCGAAACGTGCGTTCTCGGGCTCGAACACGGCGTAGAAGCCGCAACCGTCGGTCTCGAACCACGGCACCTCGCGAGCGTTGACGACAAACCAACCCTCTCCCGAAGGACGTACGCCGGTCTCTACCCGCTCGAGGGACGCCTCAGGAGTCACCGTGTCCAGCTTAGTGAGCCTGTAGCCCGGTGGGAGCGTCCAGCAAGTGGAGGTACGCCTGCCTGCGCAAGCGTGCTCTCGGCTGAGCGCCTTCTTTGCGGCCCAGCATGACACCTCGAGTTCTTGTCGCGTTTCCGCCAGAAGACGACATCACGAGGAGAGACGGCCGGAAGCCTCTACGGGAGAGGAGTCCCTATCCGCCGGTCATCTGGGGCGTCTGTGCGAGCGCGTACACGGTCGGATTGCCTGGCATCCCGACCGGGACGAACGTGAAGCCGCTGAACGTGGAGTTCGAGGACTGCCCGAGGATGACGGTCGACCCGTCGAGCGGGCCGTCGACGATCGAGGTCGTCCCGATGTCGACGACGTTCGTCGCGTAGACGGCACCTTCGAAATACGAGCTCACGAACTGGACACCGTCTCCGGGAGAGACCTGGTTGTCGGCCACGAGGGAGCCGTTGCCGTTGGAGACGAAGCCGAGCAGGTCCTGCGTCGAATCCCAGTTGCCGACCGTGCAGCTCGGGCCGGCGCTATACCCGCAGAGGCTCGTGTTCTTGATCAGCACCGAGCCCGACGTGTAGATCGTCGCCTGCCCCTTGTAGCGAACGGTGCCGCCGATGTCGACCTTGGCGCTCCCGTCGATGAAGATCGTGCCGGAGACGGTCAGGATCTTGTTGGGATAGTCCCAGGAGAGCTGGCCGTTGACCGTCTTGCACGTGTACGAGCTCCCTGGGGTGAGGTTGACGATCCCCTGGTTGTCGTTTTTGTATGTGAGCTTGTTCGCGTCGCTGTCGCTTGCCACCCCGACCGGGCTGTCGAAGTTGAACGTCGGGTTGGCCGGCTCGCCCGCCGCCGGGGCCGCGCACGCGTAGTAAGGCCCTGGGCTGGCGTTGAGATACCAGTCGTTCCAATCGACGATCGGCGCAGTGACGGCCGGGGTCGTGGAGTCGAGGATCGTCGCCCAGATGTTGTCCATCGTGCCCGCGCCGCCGCCGGCGCCGGCCACGCAGGGGTTGTGCAGCGACTGGGCCTTATAGCGGCAACCCTTGCCGATGTGGGCCTCGTTGATCGGCGTCCCTGCTGCACCGATGTGGTTATTAGTGGCTTGCTGATCCACCGATCCCTTCACGATCAGAGGGCCTTTACTGATCGCTGCGGTGTTCTGGAGACACAGGTTGCCCATGACGTAGAGCGGCGCTGTGACGTTCACGCTGTTCGCCAGCGTCATGTCGCAGCCGCTGAGCGCCACGCCGCTTCCGGTTGCGCGCGAGAAGATGTAGTTCCACGACGGGTTGTTCAGGGGCTGGGTCGTGGTCGGGACGACCGGGATCGTCGCGCGGATCGTCTTCATGTAGTCGGCGCCGCCGAAGGGATTGCGGACGTGTCCGGTCGAGAAGAGATCCCAGTACGCGGTTCCGGCTGCGGGGTTCTGGTAGAGGTTGCCGTACCAGCTGACCGTGCCCGAGGAGTAGGTGTTGGTGCGCACGCACGGGAGCGTCGGGAGACTCGCCGCGTCGGCGCAGAAGACGTACTTGTCGAGAGCATTGTTCGTCGACAGTCTCAGAACCGACATCGCGTTGTTCAGACCCGCCTCCGCGAGATCGTAAGCAGACAAACGCCCACTGCTCATGGTCGCGCTGCGCTGATTGGACCGAGCCGCCTCGATCACGGTGACGACGGTCATGCTCAAAACCACCGTCACGCCGAGCGCGATCACCAGCGCGAAACCTCGCTGCTCCTGCAGCACGCGGCGGAAACGATTCTTCAGTCGGCCCGTCATCGCTCAGATCCTCGAGCTGTTCCGAAGGAAGCTAGCGAGCAGCAGGACCACGCCCACGATCACAAGGCGCGGCAAGCGGGTGGCTATCC
>DAITAW010000220.1:0-1585 GCA_036824055.1 Gaiellaceae bacterium
GACGCCCAGACCAGGTCGAGGTGCTGGTGGAACCAGATCGTCAGATGCGGACGCAGCCGCAGGATCAGCGCATGCGCGATCCGCGCCTCCCGCTCCGACAACGGCTGCGGCCCCGACTCATACACACCACTCAGCGGCCGCCAACGCCAAGGGAAGTTGCGGTTCAGATCGACGCCGTGCGCATTCTTGCGGCTCCCGGCAGCAACACCGTCCGGATTCAGGTCGGGAACGATCCAGAGATCGAGATCGTGCGGTGACAACCGTTCGAGCGCACGTGCGATCGCTATGCCTCCCGTCTCGTTGCCGTGGACGCAACCGACCACGAGCACCGGTGTTCCCAGCCGGTTCCCGACCTCGACCGCGTCGATCGGACGCCCTTGCCAGGAGCGGCCGAGCAGCACCGTGCGTGCAGATGCAACTGGCGTCAGCACCCACGCCACCGCAAGCACGACAACGAGAGCGAGCGTCCTCATGCTTCAGGGATCGTGACACCTTCACGAGAAGCGGCGTGCAGGAAACCCCGCCCGCAGTCGGTAAATGTCATCCTCGATGCACTGGCGAGACCTCATCCACGGCGAGCGAGGCGAGATCACTCCGTACGCTTCGCCCCGCGACTCCGACCGAGCCCGCTATGGATTCGACCCCAAGGAGTACCCGGGCCTGGCGGAAGCCGCGGACGCGTGGGCTGAGGGTTGTAAAAGCCGCCGCGAAAGATGGTGGTCGGCGCTGCGCTCGAAGAAGTGAGCAACTTCACGCGGTCGAAGACGTTGCTCGTTGGGAAACCGGCGCGTCGAATGCGATGCGTGGCTGTGTGCTCGGGCCGCGGCGAAGCAGGGCGATGCTCGTGACGAGCGTCCAGAGCAGGAAGAGCAGCAGTGCCGGTACGAAGCTCGCGAACACGAAGCCGGCGTTGACGGCGAGCGCGACAGCGGTCACTGCCGTGAAGATGCCGAGCCAGCGAGGGAGGACGCGTTCGCGCAGCGCGATCACGGCGACGGCCGCGCAGCAGACGGCGAGCGGGTAGAGACTCATCAGGGTGGCTGCGCCGGCGGTGTTGTCGAGGGCCTTGTAGAGCTGAGTGCCTTTGGCGATCCCGTCGCGGTGGATCGCCAATTCTGGTGCGTGGCTCGCGAGCTTGAGCAGAATTCCCGACACTCCGGCGACGAGCGCCAGGGTTGAAAGCCAGCCGCCTTCGCCCTCGGCCGCGCGCAGCAGGCTCCACAGGTAGGCGAGGAAGGGCAGGGCAAGGACGAGCGCCCAGGTCGCGGCGACCGCGCGCCAAGCAGTGAAGTGGCTGCCGTTCCCGACGGCGAGGAACATGGTGATCGGGAAGACGATCCCGCAGGCGGCTCCCAGCCGCTGCATCGGTCTGGTCATCGTGTTCTCCTTCGGTCGAGGATCTTCCGTTGGAGGCTAGGGTGGCGCGAGTCCGCTGTCGTCAGTCGGCACGGTTATTCATCGTCGGCCGGTGCGGCTATTTCCGAGTAGCCCTACAGGGTGACCCGGATCGGGCGCGGAGTTGATGCGCCTCTCGATGAACCGCAGTACCTTCCACGCATGCGTCTCCGTGTAGCGATCGACCGCT
>DAITAW010000120.1:0-7163 GCA_036824055.1 Gaiellaceae bacterium
CGGACGTTCCCGTGACCGTGAACCCACCGGCCACGCCCTGGCGGATGTACACCGTCGTGCCCGACGCGCTCGCGTTCGTGAAGGAGCCGAAGGTGAGTCCCGGTGCCGACGGCGCGGTGACGTCGTTGACCGTGATGCTGGGAGACGCTCCGAGGTTCGTCAGCGTGCCGCCGGAGCTCGACTTCTGTTGCGCCTGCCAGGTCTGCGCGCCTGCCGGCACGGGCGCGGTCGCCCCAGGGCCGCCGCTGCCGGCGTCGCCGTACGTGATCGTGAACGTCGAGCCGCCGCCGATCGTCAGCGAAGAGATGGTGATCGTCTGGCCCGAGACGCTCAGCGTGCCGGCGCTCGAGGTCGTGTAGCCGGCATTCGAGCCGGTGGTCGACGGAGCGCTCCAGCCTGGGGGAACGACGAGCGTGACGGTGCCGCTCGAAGTTCCTCCGGCTGCGGCCGTGTAGGTGAAGGTGATCGTGCGTCCGGTCTGCGCGCTGTTGACGGAACCTGTCGGCGTCGTGAGCGTCCCCGAACCGTCGAAGGCGACCACCGTGACGCCGGGCGAGGTGCCGAGATTGGCAAGCGAGCTGCCCGAGGTCGACTTGGACTGGGCCTGCCAGGTCTGAGCGCCGCCGGTCGAAGGCGCCGTGGCACCGGGGCCGCCGCCGGCCGTCGAGCCGTAGGTGATCGTGAAGGTGTTGCCACCGGCGAGCGTGAGTGAGGAGACGGTGATCGTCTGACCGGAGACCGACAGCGTTCCGGCGCTCGAGGTCGAGTAGCCGCCGTTCGAGCCCGTCGTCGACGGCGCGTTCCAGCCGGCCGGCACGACGAGGGTGACGGAACCGTTCGAGGTCCCACCGGCCGCCGCTGTGTAGGTGAACGTGAGGCTGTTGCCGGTCGACGCGAACGGCACGGAAGTCGTGGGCGTCGTCAGGGTGCCGGAGCCGTCCGCGGCGTTGACGGTGATGCTCGGCGAGGAGGCGAGGTTGGCGAGCGAGCCGCCGCCGGACGATTTCTCCTGCGCCTGCCATGTCTGCGCGCCGGTCGAAGACGTCGCGGTGGCCCCGGGTCCGCCGCTTCCAGTGTTGCCGTACATGATCGTGAACGTGTTGCCGGCCGCAAGGGTCAGCGAGGCGACCGTGATCGTCTGGCTGGAGACGGTGAGCGTGCCGGCGCTCGAGGTCGTGTACCCGGCGTTGGCGCCCGTCGTGGAGGGTGCGCTCCAGCCGGCAGGCACGACGAGCGTGACCGATCCGTTGTTGATCCCGCCGGCCGCGGCCGTGTAGGTAAATGTCAGGGTGCGCCCCGTCTGGCTGGCCGCCACGTTGGTGGTCGGTGTCGTCAGCGTCCCCGAACCGTCTGCCGCGTACACGGTGATGCTCAGTGACGAGGCGAGGTTGGCGAGCGAGCCGCCGGATGTGGACTTCTCCTGCGCCTGCCAGGTCTGGGCGCCGGTGCTGGACGTTGCGGTCGCGCCCGGCCCGCCGCTGCCCGTGTCGCCATAGGTGATCGTGGCCGTGCTCCCGCCCGCCAGGGTCAGCGACGAAACCGTGATCGTCTGGCCCGACACCGTCAGCGTCCCGGCGCTCGAGGTCGTGTACCCGGCGTTCGCGCCGGTCGTCGAAGGTGCGCTCCAACCTGCCGGCACGACCAGCGTGACGGAGCCGTTGCTGATTCCCCCGGTCGCTGCCGTGTAGGTGAAGGTGACCGTACGTCCGGTCTGAGTCGCCGATACAGCGCTGGTGGGGGTGGTCAGCGTTCCCGACCCGTCGGCGGCGCAGACGGTGATGCTCGGCGACGAGGCGAGGTTGGCGAGTGAGCCGGCGGACGTGGACTTTTCCTGTGCTTGCAAGGTCTGTGCGCCGGTGCTCGACGTCGCTGTCGAGCCGGGCCCGCCGCTACTCGTGTCGCCGTAGATGATCGTGGCCGTGTTCCCGGCTGCGAGCGTCAGCGACGCGATAGTGATCGTCTGACCCGACACGGTCAGCGTGCCTGCGCTCGACGTGCTGTAGCCGGCGTTCGCGCCTGTGGTCGACGGCGCGTTCCAGCCGGCCGGCACGACGAGGGTGACGGAGCCGTTGTTGATGCCGCCGGTGGGCGCGGTGTAGGTGAAGGTCATCGTGCGTCCGGTCTGGGAGGCGCTGACGACCGAGGTGCCCACTGTGAGTGTCCCGGCTCCGTCGGCGGCGTAGACGGTGATGCTCGGCGAGGACGAGAGATTGGCGAGTGAGCCGGCGGCCGTGGACTTCTGCTGCGCTTGCCAGGTCTGCGCACCGGTGCTCGAGGTCGCGGTCGCGCCGGGGCCGCCGCCTGCAGTCGAGCCATAGGTGATCGTGAACGTGTTCCCCGCGGCGAGTGTCAGGGACGACACGGTGATCGTCTGGCTGGAGACGGACAGAGTTCCCGAGCTCGAGGTGCTGTCGCCGGCGTTGGCGCCCGTCGTCGAGGGTGCGCTCCAACCGGCCGGCGCGACGAGCGTGACCGATCCGTTGTTCATTCCGCCGGTCGCGACCGTGTAGGTGAAGGTGATCGTTCGTCCGGTCTGAGAGGCACTCACCAGCGAGGTGGGGGTGGTCAGTGTCCCCGATCCATCAGGAGCGTTCACCGTCACGCTCGGCGAGGAAGCGAGGTTGGCAAGCGAGCCGCCTGACGTCGATTGCTCCTGCGCTTGCCAGGTCTGGGCGCCGGTGCTGGACGTGGCCGTCGCTCCAGGCCCGCCACCTGCGGTCGAGCCGTAGGTGATGGTGAAGGTGTTGCCGCCCGCGAGGGTGAGCGAAGAGACCGTGATCGTCTGACCCGACACGGCAAGGGTCCCTGCATTGGACGTGCTGTAGCCCGCGTTGGCGCCCGTGGTGGACGGAGAGCTCCAGCCGGCGGGCACGGCCAGCGTGACCGAACCGTTGTTGATCCCGCCGGTCGCGGCGGTGTACGTGAAGGTGAGAGTGCTGCCGGTCTGGCCCGCGGAGACGTTGGTCGTGGGCGTCGTCAGCGTCCCGGAGCCGTCCGCCGCGTTGACGGTGATGCTGGGGGAGGAGCCCAGGTTCGTGAGGGTGCCCGCGCTGCGAGCCTTCTGCTGCGCCTGCCATGTCTGCGCGCCGGTGGACGCGGTCGCGGTTGCGCCCGTGCCACCTCCACTCTTGTCTCCGTAGGTGATGGTCATCGTGGCGCCGCCCGCGAGGGTCAGGCTCGACACGGTGATCGTCTGGCCCGAGACGGTTCGCGTTCCCGCGCTGGCTGTCGTGTAGCCGGCGTTGTTGGCGGTCGTGCTCGGTGCGGTCCAACCGGCGGGGACGACGAGGGTGAGTGACCCGTTCTGCATGCCACCGGCCGCGGCGGTGTAAGTGAACGTGATCGTGTTGCCGGTCTGACTCGCCGACACGTTCGTCGTCGGACTGATCAACGTCCCGGCGCCATCGGCCGCGAGTGGAGGCATGAGCGCGACGAGATGGGCGACCCAGGGCCCGGCTGCGGTGACCGTCGCCGTCTTGTTTCCCGTTGCGCCCACTGCGGCCTGAGTACCGTCGGCACCGGTCGAGCGTGACCGGCTCGCAGGCCCGCTTCCCGAGATCACGGTGTACTCCTGTGTCATCGACTGGCCGGCGTCCTGTACCTCGGTGACGTTCCCTTGCCCGCCGTAGAGGGCGATGAGCATGTCGTTCGTCTGGGTCGCGGTCAGCCCGGTGGCGATCGCGCTCGCCGTGTTGCCCGCGTTGTCGGTGGGGGTGACGTCGAAGGGGCTGGTCGCGTCGAAGCCCGAGTAGGCGAGGATTGCTCCGGTCGCGTCCGCGTTCGTCAACCACGACCAGCTGTACGTCGAGGCTGCCGTGTCGGCGGCGGTGGCGATCCGGTAGTACAGAGCCTGCTCGAGGCCGGCACCGGACGTGCGCAGGTTCCCGATCTGCGTCCAGCCTCCTGGTGCAGTGATCGCCTCGTTGTTGCGCAGGGTGATTTGCGCCAGCATCAGGTTGCCGGTCGCAACCGAAGCCGGGCGCGCCAGAGGACCACTGGCGAAGCTCGTCTTGTTCGAGATCACGGTCGTGGAGCAGCCGCCCCCGGGGCAGGCGGCGATGAGCGCGACCGGATCGATCACGTACGGCAGCGGCAGCTGTGCGTCGTTCAGTCGAAGCTGCAACCACCGCGTCTTGCCGTGCTGCGCGACCGACCAGCGGAGCCCGCGCGGCGTGATGTTCTTCTGGTTCCCGTCGAAGATCGCGACCGGGAGGATGCGAAGCCCGGAGTCCTTGGTCCGGTCCGCGAACCTGACGGTTCCGTCGCTCGTTACCCGCGCTGCAAGGTTGCCGGCGTCGAGGCGCCAGCGCCACGT
The DNA here is from genome assembly GCA_036824055.1 of Gaiellaceae bacterium. Classification (GTDB taxonomy): domain Bacteria; phylum Actinomycetota; class Thermoleophilia; order Gaiellales; family Gaiellaceae; genus 3-1-20CM-4-69-9. The sequence goes on from DAITAW010000120.1 coordinate 4,316, forward strand.
GCGAGTTCCTTGCCGCGATCGGACCAGCAGCGATTGCTCGACGCGGTTCGTGCCGAAGACGACCGTCTCGCTACCGAACGGCAGCTTCCGTTGCACGCCGTGCTGGTGACCGCGCCACGCGCCGCGGGCGTTGCCGTAGTGAAGCGACAGAGTCGAGTGCCCTGAGGTGACCTTGAGGCCACCGTTTCGAATCTCGAGCTTGCCGCCGAGAGCCGGCTTGACAAGTGGAGGAGTCGAATGCGCCGGCGTCCTGACGAGGGGGGCCGAGTCCAGCGGCGGACCCAGCTCCCTCGTCAGGAATGCCGATGCGTCGTGTGCCTTCGCGCCGCGGAGAGTGGCGAGCTCGGTTACAGCGAGAGAGGCGGTGAGCAGGAGCGCAGCGGAGACTGCGAGGAGAAGACGAGCTCTGTTCTTGGACGCAGCTCCACGCTCGGCTTTCGCCGAGCGCCGTTGAGGCCGCAGGTCCGGGAAGCTCGCCATGTTCTCCATCCACGCGCCATTGCTGACTCGTGGCTCCGTTTGGAGGAATCGGCTTTGGGGCCTGGGGTCCTGAAGCTTTTTGCGGTTCTAATGAGTGTCGTTTCTGCGCAAATCCCCCCTCTGGGGTACTGAAATCTGCACATTTCTCACTCAGCCCAGGCACCGAGCGGGTCGTGCGGGCCGAGGTGACTTTGGGTAGTCCGAGGCGAACGGGCGACCCTAAGGCTCGAGTCGAGGGTTACTTCCCGAGGAACAGGGCCGTCGCGATGCTCTCGGCACCCGGCCCACTCGCGAAGATGCTCGTCGTTCCCAGCACCTCGGAGGCGACCGTCGAGGGGGACGACCAGCAGTGGTCGAGAGGCGGGCAATCGCGTGCCGTTGCGGCGGGAAACGCGGCTTCGACGTAGGGCGGCACTGCATCACGCCACTGTGCGGCATCTTCGATCGTGTCCCACTCGAGCGAGAGCGCGGCAGTCGTTTCTCCGGCGGGAGAGACATAGAGCCCGATGCGGCCACCGCCCCAGCCCGCGCCGGTCGCGACCGCATTCGGGATTCCGAATGCGAGCAGCAGGCTGCGGACGTCGAGCTCGCCGAACGTCTCGGACGCACTGAGCTTCCAGTCTCCGATCCGAGTCGGAAGCCGAACGACGAGTGCGCGCTCGCGCTCGAGGAACTTGTCGATGTGCAGAAGCTGCTCGGTCGTCTGTGGAAACGATCGTAGGGCACTCGCCACCGCCCGCGACCCACCGAGGTAGCGCAGCTCTTTCGCGAGAGCCTTGCCTGTGCCGAGACCGGATTCGAGCTGGAGGAAACGCTCGAGTGGTGTGCCGTGCACGGGGCTCGGCCCAACTCCCGAAGCGAGTGCGGCGGTACCCTCCACGATGGCCTTCGCGGCGAGCGCACGGTCGCGATCGCGCGCACGTAACCCGTTCAGCCGGCGCAGGTTGAAGCTCTGGTCGATGAGGGCGCGCACCAGCTCGTTGACGATGCGCGCGCGCGGCGCTGTCGGCGTCCGCCGTAGCAGGAGCCTGCGGGCAGCCGGGTTGTACCAGGCACGCGACTCCTGAGCTGCGGGCGCGAGTTGTGCCTGCAGGCTGCGAGGCGTCAGCCCGAGCAGTGCATACAGTGCGGCGTCGACGTTGCGCAGCGAGCGCGGGTACTCCCTGTATGTGGCGCGCAGGACTGCGGAGTCGAACTGCCTTCCCGGCAGCTTCCGCACCGGAACGACCCGGCGGACCGGGAGGCCCGATAGGTGTGACGCTCTCTGCAGCAGGTCGCGGGTCGTTGTAGCCGCCGGCGCGCCCGCCGCTGTGAGTGCGATCAGGCCACAAATGACAACTGCAACGATCTTCTCCATGGGACGAAATATCGGCAGATGGGGCGGACGGCAGGAGGCGGAATCGCGCCCGTAGAATCGACCTAAGGATGGCCACGACCGAGGATCCGCGCGCGCGGTCCGAAGAGAACGCGACCGCCGAGTGGAAGCGTGAGCTCTACGAGGCCAAGCCTGAGCGTGAAGGTGAGCTGTTTTCGACGATCTCCGGTCTCGAGAACGAGCCGCTCTACACACCCGACAGCGTCGAGACCGAGTACGAACGGGACCTCGGCTACCCGGGCGTCTATCCGTTCACCCGCGGTGTCTATCCATCCATGTACCGCGGCAAGCTCTGGACGATGCGCCAGTTCGCGGGCTTCGGCACCGCCGAGGAGACGAATGCGCGCTTCCGGTACCTCCTAGAGCACGGCCAGACCGGCCTGTCGACGGCGTTCGACATGCCGACGCTGATGGGCTACGACTCCGATCATCAGCGCTCGATCGGCGAAGTCGGCCGTGAAGGCGTCGCGATCGACTCGCTCGACGACATGAAGACCCTCTTCGCCGGCATCCCGCTGGATGAGGTGTCGACGTCGATGACCATCAACTCGCCCGCGGCGATGTTGCTGGCGTTCTATCTCTGCGTGGGCGAGGAGCAAGGCGTGCCACGCGCCAAGCTGCGCGGAACGATCCAGACGGACATCCTCAAGGAGTACATCGCGCAGAAGGAATGGATCTTCCCCCCGGAGCCGTCGATGCGACTCGTCATCGACATGATCGAGTTCTGCGCGCGGGAGATGCCGCTGTGGCATCCGATCTCGATCTCCGGATACCACATTCGCGAGGCCGGCTCGACCGCGGCGCAGGAGCTCGCGTTCACTCTTGCGGACGGCTTTGCCTACGTCGAAGCGGCGCTGGAGCGTGGACTGGACGTGGACGATTTCGCGCCACGGTTGTCGTTCTTCTTCAACGCGCATCTCGACTTCTTCGAGGAAATTGCGAAGTACCGCGCCGCCAGGCGGATCTGGGCTCGCGAGCTCAAGGAGCGTTACG
>DAITAW010000121.1:0-7148 GCA_036824055.1 Gaiellaceae bacterium
CCGCACGACAAAACGAGGCGGCGCCCTCTTTGTTAGCAGGCGTTTTGGTGATGGACCTAAGCGGACTGTTCTCAAACCCGCCAGATCAGCTGAAAAAGCTGCTCGCAACACACCGTCGGCGGCGCTCGCGCAGGGCAGATTGAGTCCTCTGGCGAGGACCTGAGGGGAACTTATTCAAACCCTCCACCGCCCCTAGAGAGTCTGCTCGAACACTTCTCCCACCCGGCTTGTCGAAGACGCCTCGATCGCCTCGACGAGCTGTGATGACGTGATTCTCGGCCAGACGGTCGACGTTGTAGTCGAGGGCACAGAACGCCGCCGCGGCGAAGAAGGCGACCTGGCACATCGCTCGCTTGCAGTGAAGCAACCGCTCGAGCCCACCTCGTTGAACTGCACGCGGGCGTTGGCCGCCGCGGCTCCCGTCTGATGCGAAGACCTCCGGCTACGATCCGACCGGCAAACGAGGAGGAGAGTTGTGGATCGTGCCGCGCTGCGCAACGTTCAGGAACCGCTGAAGGATCGCTACCGCGAGGAGCCGAAGGCCGCGCTCGTCACGCTGCGCGCCAGGGGGACGCTCGGCGAGGGCATCACGTGCTCCGTCACGACCGGGCACGCGATCGCCGCCGCAGGTCTTCATCCGGCAAGCGGCGGTGACGGGTCGACGCTCTGTTCGGGTGACATGCTCCTTGAAGCGCTTGCCGCCTGCGCCGGGGTGACACTTAGCGCGGTGGCGACGTCAATGGAGATCGTGATCGAGAAGGGCTCCGTCCATGTCGAGGGAGACCTGGATTTCCGCGGCACGCTTGCTGTCGACCGGGGCGTGCCGGTCGGCTTCCGGTCGATACGGGTGCGCTTCGATCTCGAGACCGATGCGGAAGATGACAAGCTCGACACCCTGCTCCGCCTGACCGAGCGCTACTGCGTCGTCTACCAGACGCTCGCGTCCTCTCCCCGGCTCTCGGTGTCGTTCGATCGGACTGGGAGTCGGTGATTCGGCTTCGGCGCGGGGCTCACACGGCGTCCGATTCCGGGACGCGCACCCGCCGCCGGCGGGCCTAGATGGTGCTCTGCCGCGCCTGCGGCCAGGAGAATCCTCCGGTCGCGCGCTTCTGCCTCGCGTGCGGTGCATCGATCGCTGAGGATTCAGCGCCGCGTGACGAGCGGCGCGTCGTCACCGTCATCTTCGTGGATCTTGTGGGGTTCACCGCGAAGGCCGAGCGCCTCGACCCCGAGGAGGTGCGCGCCGTGCTCGGGCCGTACCACGAGCGCGCCCGCCGGGAGATCGAGTCCTTCGGGGGCGTCGTCGAGAAGTTCATCGGCGACGCCGTGATGGGGCTCTTCGGTGCGCCTCTTGCGCACGGCGACGACGCCGAACGGGCGGTGCGCGCCGCACTCGTCGTCCGCGACATCGCCGGCGAACTCGCCGGCGGTGGCCTTCAGATCCGGATTGCCGTCAATACCGGCGAGGCGGTAGTGTCGCTGGGCGCGCGGCCCGCGCTCGGGGAGTCGATGATTGCCGGCGACGTGGTCAACACCGCGGCGCGCCTGCAAGCTGCGGCCCCGGTCAACGGTGTCGTCGTGGGGGCGGAGACGTACCTCATGACGAGAGATGCCATCGAGTACGAGCCGACGGCACCGGTCGTCGCGAAGGGGAAGGAGCATCCGGTCGAGGCATGGGTGGCCGTCCGCGCGATTACGACCGCCGGCCAGAGGTCGGTCTCGAGCGCGGAGTTGATCGGCCGAACGTCCGAGATCGCGATCCTCGGCGCCCTGTGGGAGCGCGCATCCTCACAGCGGCTGCCGCATCTCGTCTCGGTCTTCGGCCCGGCGGGGGTCGGCAAGTCGACACTCCTGGAGGCGTTCGAACGCAGCGTTGCGAGGTCGGGCGCCCGCGTGGTACGCGGCCGGTCGCTGCCGTATCGCGAGAGCGGAACGTACGGCGCGCTGGCGAGTCAGGTGATGGAGCTGTGCGGGGTGTTCGAGAGCGACCCGGCGCCAGTCGTCGCCGAAAAGCTGCGCACACGAACGGGGGCGCTCCTCCGGGACACCGACTCAGAACCCGAAGTGGTGGCCGGTCATCTCGGTGTGATCATGGGCGTCGATGCCGGAAACGAGGCGGCTGATCGCGAGGCGCTCTTCTACTCCGCGCGACGATTCCTAGAGGCCGCAGCAAGAGAGAAACCGACGCTACTCGCCTTCGACGATATCCACTGGGCCGATGCCAACATGCTCGACTTCGTGGACGCGCTGGCCGCGCGAGTGCGGGACCTACCGATCCTATTCGTCACGCTGTGCCGCCCCGAGCTCCTCGACCGGCGGGACGACTGGGGCGCCGGTCTGGACGGATACACGGCGCTGACGCTCGGCCCGCTCGACGAGGGACAAGCGTGGGAGCTGGCCGTCAGGCGCCTAGGCGGCAGCGAGCACGCAGACCAGGTGGTCCTCGTCGCTGAGGGCAACCCTCTATTCATCGAGCAGCTCGCCGCGAGCATCGAGGAGACCGCCTCCGGGGAGCTGCCGACGAACATCCGCGGAATTGTCGCAGCCCGTCTCGATGCACTGCCGCCGGCCGAGCGCGCGCTGCTGCTGGACGCCGCCGTTGTCGGCAAGGTGTTCTGGCTTGGCGCCCTGAGCGCGGTGAGCGGGGGAGCGCGTGACCTGCCGCACCTGCTCGAGGAGCTCGAGCGCCGCGACCTGATTCGGCGCGAACCCACCTCGATTATCGAGGGGCAGCAGCAGTTCGCATTCACGCACGTCCTCATCCGCGATGTCGCCTACGACCTCCTCTCGCGTGCGAGCCGCAGGCGTTTGCACGCGCTCGTTGCGGAGTTCTTCGAGAGTACGACCGGCGTCTCCGGCGAGGCGATCGGCGCGCTCGCACACCATTGGCGCGACGCCGGCGAGCACGAGCGTGCCGTCGAACAGCTCGTCCGTGCCGCCGAGCAGGCCGAGCGCGGTTGGGCGAAGGACCACGCGGCGCTCCTCTACCGCGAGGCACTCGAGCTGGTACCGGAGACGAAGACCGAGCAGCGGAGGGAGCTTCGCCGCCGTCTCGCGCTCGCGAGCTCGGCGTCGTTCCATCTCCCCGACGTCAGGCGGCCGGGAAGTCCGCCGGCGTGACATCGCCGACGATCTCGTCGATCGAGTCGAGCTTGTGTTGGCCGAGCCGAGTTGCATGCTCGCGTACGACCTGCTCGCTCGGCGCACCATAGATGCAGAAAGTCCTCACCTTGCCAGTGTCGTCGACAACGACGTGGCTGTGCTCCCACGTGATTTCCCGGAAGTCCTGCTCGACGAGTTCTCTCGAGCGCCGGCCCACACCGGGCATCTCGTCCTCGCCGACGTCGAAGCTTCGCACGATCATGTAGCGCGGCACGCCGGGATGATAGCGCGTGTCCGAAAATCCTTGTCCCGTTCAGGCGCGATCAGCTGCCGATTCTGCATCCCACGGCGAGAGTGCTCGATCGATCCGGCACCGATGCCCGGCCACCAGACAGAGAGTGCCGGCGGGCTTGCCTCACGATGATCTCGACAAGCACCGCGGGGTTTGAATAAGAGCCGTCCGCTCGCCAAGCGAGCGGACATGAAAGATGCCCCTGCGCAGCCACATTGATGTAATAACGACAACGATGGAGCTAGCCGGGCTCGAACCGGCGACCTCCTGGGTGCGATTTGGTCGAAGATCATCACCATCCCTTGCCATGGTTGGCCACCTGCGCCAGTCAGGCCGTTTTAAGCCGGGCGGCTTCGCCGACGGTAGCCATGTTTCGTCGCTGCTACTTGACCAGAACTTGACCACGAATCCGCGGCGGTGGAGAAAACCGCTGCTCTATCCACTGAGCTACGGGGGCTTGCGCGGACGATAGCGCGGCACTCAGCGGTTTCCGGGTCGCTGAGCACGCGGTTTTTAGGTGGGCACCCGCGGCATGTATGTTCCAATCGTTCTCAATTCGGTTGCTGCGTTCTTCGGAAGACGCGTGCCGCCGCCCGGCTTCCATCGGAAGGACCGCAACTGAAGATCTCCCCGTTCGCTCGGCGTCGCGTGGCGCGCCACCGCGTGCGGGTCTCGACGATCTCATTGGCTTTCGTGACCGCCGTCGGCGTCACCCTGGTCGCCGTCGTCGGCCCGGCCGGTAGTGCCTCCGCCCGCCAGAACGGCAAGATCGCGTTCGTGGCGAGCTCGCCCAGCAGCATCTGGGCGATGAACGCGGGCGGCTCCGGTAAGAAGGCGCTGACGCCTCACTACAAGTACGCCGTCATCTCGCGGGAGGACTCGGAACCCGAGTGGTCGCCGAACGGGACCAAGATCGTGTTCACGCGTTCACGGCAGACGACCGGAGCGAACTCCACTGAACCTGTAACGGAGATCGACGTCATGAACGCGAACGGCTCCAACCAGACGCGGCTGACGCGCTCCGCCCAGAACGATCACAGTCCGACGTGGTCCCCTGACGGCACCAAGATCGCCTTCGTGCGCGAGCGCGTGCTGAGCAAGACCCCGGGTAGCACGCCCCAACCCTACGGCGAGCTCTACGTGATGAACGCCGACGGCTCCGGCGAGAGGCGGCTGACGCAGATCGTGCTGGACGTCTGCAACAAGAACACGCTCACCGGCGAAGGCGACAACCTCGACGCGACCCAGCCGGCGTGGTCGCCCGACAGCGCGAGGATCGCGTTCACCAGCACCAGGCACGAGTACCCCTGCAGCGGGGAGATCTCCGTCATCAATGCCGACGGATCCGGCCAGCGGCAGCTGACCGGCAACGGCGGCCCGAACGACGTGCCGCGCGCTTCGAATGCGGCCTGGTCGCCGGACGGCCGGAAGATCGCCTACCAGGGCGGTGAGTCCTACTTTGACGAGGGCACCGAGATCTGGGTGATGAACGCCGACGGCTCCGGCCGGACCCGGCTGACGAAGAACGACGGCTTCTGTCCCTACAAGTGCCCGAACAACGAAAGGCACACTCAGCCCGCCTGGTCGCCCGACGGGACGAAGATCGCCTACACGCGAGAGATCCCGTCCAAGACGATCGACCAGAGGCACCTCTTCGACCTCTTCACGATGAACCCTGACGGGTCTGGCGAGAAATTGGTCGTTCGCCAGATCGTGGAGCGTGTCGACTGGGGGTCGATCGCGACCGGCCCTCCGAACCCCGTGCCTCCACCGCCGGCGCGTGTGCTGGGCCATCCTTCGCTCACCCTTCGCTGCGTGCGGGGCGACCTATCAGCCCTGGTCGCGCCCCCGGCAGGCATCGACTTCGTCCAGTTCTTCTTGAACGGGATCGATCTCCAGGGCGGAAACCCGCACTTCTTCAACAGCCCGCCCTTCACCACCTCGTATCCGGCTTCGCGGCTGCACGCGGCTGCCTGGACCGTCAAGGCAGTCGTCTCGCTCGAGACCGAGAGCTCGAGCATCAAGCGGGTGCTTACGAAGAGGCACGCGCCCCACTGCTGACGGCGCGGGAATAAACGCCGGCGGATCCCCCTTCCGAGGGCGTCGCCAATGGTTCTACGCGTCGAAGGTAGAGCCATGCGGATTCTGCTGGCGGACGATCTCGAGACCTTGCGGTCCGGCGTGCGGGAGCTGCTCCTTCGCGAGAGCGACTTCAAGGTGTCGGAGGCGCGAAACCTGGACGAACTCCGCGCCGCAGTCGCTCGCTACTCGCCGGACATCGTTCTCGTCGACCTCGACCTGCCGCCCGCCGGCGGGATCGCTGCGGTCGCCGAGCTCCAGCGCTCAGAGACCAGCTCGATCCTCTGGAGCTTCGAGCCCGATCGCGCCACCGTCCTCGAGGCGATCCGCGCGGGGGCGCGCGGCTACCTCGACAAGGAGATCTCTCCGCAGGGCCTCGTCCGTGCGCTGCGCGGGGTCGTCCGCGGCGAAGCTGCACTTTCACGCGAGCTCGTGACGCTGCTGATCGACGCGCTCCACGGCGTCGAGGAGCGCGACCGCGTTCGCGACAAGGCCGCCGTTCTGTCAAGCCGCGAGCGCGAGGTGCTGGCGCTCGTCTCGCGCGGTGCGCGCAACCGCGAGATAGGCGAGGAGCTCCACATCTCGGAGTTCACGGTCAAGCGGCACGTGCAGAACATCCTCAACAAGCTCGAAGTCCCCAGCCGGCGCTCGGCTGCTGCGGTCTACCGCTCGGCGTTCCAGCCGGACTGGCTCGCTACGGATGCACGAACACCGGCGTCCCTAGCGGGATGACCCGCATCAGGTAGCGCAGGTCGGACGTCTTCGCGTGGAGGCAGCCCTCGGAGTTCGCGTAACCGGCGGCGTATCCCGACGGCGTCCCGTGGATCGCCAGCCGGCCTGAGCCCTGGTGCCCGGACAGCGCGAGGATGCAGCAGCCGTAGACGGCCGAGAAGCGCGAGCCCGGAAGCTTGTCGGTGACGGCATAGCGCCCGACTGGCGTGCGTGAGCTCGCCGCCCCGATGTCGATGCGGATGCGCCGGAGAGCGGCGTCACCGCGCTTGACGGTCAGCGTTCGCCGCGAGAGGTCGGCTTCGAGCTTGATGCTCACGTGACGGTACCGCAGTCCTGAGCGCCGCACCCAGCCGATCCGCCCGTTTGCGACCGTGGAGGTGACCACTCCCAGCCAGTTCCCACGCTTGCGGACAACGGACAGGGTCTGGGGGGAGCCGAACTCCGTCTGCCTGCCGAGCTCGCGGACGGGGGCGCCGCCCGGGCGGCCGTGCACGACCACGGCCGGGCCCGCGACGCGCGCGACCAGATAGCCCTCCGGTTGCGGGAGTGCGGCCGGCGGAGCCGATGCGACGAGTGCCAGAGCGGCTATCCAGGTGAACCCCATACCGTCGGATCGGCAGGGGGCGGGGCCTGGGCAGTCCCTCGAAAGGTGACTACGATTCCCCGTAATGCGGGTCGCTGTCCTCCTCTGCGTCTGCGCGCTCGCGGTTCCTCTTGCCGCCGCGGCGCAGGCTCCCGTCGCGGCCGCGTGGCAGGCTCCGACGCCCGACGAGGGTGTGACCTTCAGCGTCGTCGCGGGGACGCCGCTCGGCTTCATGCTTTCTGCCGTCTCGGCCGACCCGAGCACCGTCCTCCACGTCGCGAGCTCGGGTCTCCCTCAGGGGGCCGCGCTGTCGTCGGCTGACGGGAATCCGGGGACCGCGGAGTTTCAGTGGACGCCGAA
>DAITAW010000122.1:0-7137 GCA_036824055.1 Gaiellaceae bacterium
TCCACAGCGACCCCAGCAAAGACGCACCGCACTGGGTGGTCGGCGGACTGATCGCGCTCAACACATCGTTCGCGCTGATCGCATTCTTGAAGGGCAAGACCAAGCTGGGCGCCTTCGGGATCTTCGTCCCCGGCATCGCGGTAATCGCCGCTCTTCGGCTCGCCAAACCGACCTCACTCTGGGCCCACCGCCGTTACTCGAAGACCAAACTCGACCGCAGCGAGAGGCGCGCCACCCTCCATCATCGGCGCTATGCAGGCGTACAGCATCGACTTTACGATGCGATCGGCGGTACGCCCCACCTCGAAGGCGGCGCTCAAGTCCGCTAATCAGATCGCCGTTGCCTCAAGCGTCTGGGATTCTTCGGCCAGCGGCCCGTTGGCGGGCTGTCAGGAAGCTGCGCATGCCGCACAGACTGATCCTGGCAGGTGACTGCAACGTTGGCCGGTGACGCGGTCGAAGCCGGTCGTGTTTGTCTTGCAGACGATCGTGCCGGCGATCGCGTCACCGTTTTTTGCTGCGACCTCGCTTGGTGTCGGTGGCGGGCGCTCTTTGCCGGAGCGCTCGTCGTTGTGGCGTTCGGCTCGGTCGCTGTCGGGAGCTCCCGTGCCGTCGTGAAGGCGGCCTCCTGAGATGCATCTCATTGCTGGCGTCGCCGCAGCTGTTGTCGCCTCCGCGTTGTTCAACGCCGGACTCGTCGTGCAGGCCCAGGCGGCACGACGCGAGCCTGTTGGCGCGGGCACCGCGCCCGGGCTGGTGGGCAAGCTCGTGCTGCGCCGGCGCTGGTGGGCCGGAACGGCGCTTGCCGTCCTCGGGTGGCCTTTCCAGGCGCTTGCATTGACGCAGGCAGCGCTGACTGTCGTGCAGCCGACGCTCGCGGTCGGGCTCGTCATACCGCTTGTGTTCGGTGCGCGCTATCTCGGAGATGACGTGCGGAGGCGAGACGCGCTCGCGGTGGCGGTGGTCGTGGTCGGGGTGTCGCTTCTTGTTGTGGCTGCGCCTGCCGACCGCGCAGGCGTGGCGGATCCGCTGCGACTTGCGGCGACACTTACCATCCTCGCGGGCCTTGGTGTTAGCGCGCTCGCTTTATCCTCGTTCGTGCACGGGCGGCGCGGAGTATTGCTCGTCGCCGCCGCCGGGATCGGGTACGCCTGGGGGAGCATTGCAACGAAGCTTGTCGCCGACGCGGTGACGAGGAGCGCATGGCTTGCGATGGCCGCCTGGGCGGTGGCTGCCGCGATCGCCGGCTGCGTCGGCTTGGCGGGGGAAATGAATGCTTTGCAAGTGCGCGCAGCGGGGGGCGTCGCCTCACTGGTATTCGCACTCGAGACGCTTGTGCCCGTCGGGATCTCCCCCGTCCTGTTTGGCGAATCGTGGAGCGGCGCCCCGCAGACGCTCGCTCTGCGCGTGGCCGGACTTGTCGCGACGGTGGTGGGCGCGACCGAACTGACCCGCTCGCAGGCAGTCGTCGACGCCCGCCACGGAGACGTTGACCCGCAAACGACTCGAAGAGCTGCAGCGGGGGACACGGTCTAGGGTTTGCTCGGGTGCCGGCGCCAGCCGATAGACCGGGCCGGTCCTCATCCGGTCCCGCTCGTCGACGTGGCAGGGCGCTGAAGTCTCGCCTGCGCCAGGGTTCGCGAATGTCCCTTGGTACCAGGTGCGAGTCGTTAGCGGTGCGGATGCGTGTCGTCGGGCGACGATGCCTGACCTAGCTTTCGAGCATCCACGCCTCGCGGCCATCTAATGACGCCTTCGACGACGACCGCAGTGACCTCGACGCCTATCTCGCGATCGCCCGGGAGTTGGGTGCCCGGCGAGTGCTCGATGTGGGTTGTGGGACGGGCACGTTCGCGGTCCTGCTCGCGCGGGAGGGGTTCGAGGTGACCGGGCTAGATCCCGTGCGAGCGTCGATCGGTGTTGCCCGTAGCAAGCCTGACGCGGAGCGGGTTCGCTGGATCGTGGGTGATGCCCCAAGCCTGCCTCGGCTAGAGCTCGATCTTGCGACCATGACTGGGAACGTCGCGCAGGCGATCACCGATCCGGAGGCTTGGGCACGAACGCTGAGCGCCGTGTATGAGGCGCTGAGGCCAAACGGGTACCTCGTGTTCGAGACGCGCGACCCCGCTCCTCGCGCATGGGAGGAGTGGACACGGGATCGAACGCATCAGGTCGTCCATATCGAGGACGTGGGCGAGGTTGAGAAGTGGACCGAACTGACGGAAGTCGCTTTGCCTTTGGTGAGTTTCAGAGCGACCTTCGTGTTCCGCGCCAGCGGCGATGTGTTCATGTCCGACTCGACGCTGCGGTTCCGACAACAGAAGGAGGTGGAAGCGCAGCTAAGGGCCGTCGGCTTCGTACTTGACCGTGTGAGGGAAGCCCCCGATAGGCCCGGCCAGCGAGTTCGTCTTCATCGCACGGCGCCCCTCTGAGGAAGGGAACGTCGCCTGGGCCAGTGTTCGGGAATGACCCCTGAGACCGTCGGGGCTAGACTCCGCGTGTGGCGTTCCCGGCGTAGCTGATCCCGCCTTTTGCCCCTGTCGGCCGCACTCTGAGCGGCCCGTCGGGTTTTGGCGTTCTGCCGTGAGTGGTGCGCGCGTTGACGCATCTACTGGATCACTAGCTAGGAGGAGCAATGGTTTCGGAAGCACGCTTGGAGCGCGTGGCTTCAGGGTTGGCCCCCGTCACTCCGGGTTGGTTCGTCGTGAACACCGCTGATGCCGCCTGGGTCAGCAACGACGAGTGGTCCGGCGGCGTGTGCATCTTCGAATCGGACGAGTTCGTGTTGCGCGGCCGGTCGGATCTGACCGAGTACGTCAAGCCGCAGGCGGGATTCACGATTCGAGTTGTGCCGCCAGGACATCCTGCAGGGCTGTACCACGCCGAGTCGGTTCAGGAGGACTTCCTCATCTTGATGGGCGAGTGCGTCCTCGTCGTCGAGGACCAGGAGCGACACCTAAGGACATGGGACTTCGTCCATTGCCCACCCATGACGGCGCACACATTCGTGGCGAAGGGACCCGGCCCGTGTGTGATCCTCGCAACGGGCAACCGGCGAGATGATCTGGAGCGCGTGTACCTCCGCTCGGCGGTTGCGCTTCGCTACGACGCCGGATCCGAGGTAGACACGACCAGTCCGGAGAGGCGAGGCAGCTGGCAGGTCAAGCGGCCCGAGCACTGGGAGGCACTCCCCTGGGCGGCCGACCAGCAGTAGCCCGTCCCGCAAGGTCGCTCCGGCGCTCAAGGCGAAACGCCGGAGCGACCTCCGGGTAAATGCCGGTCGCCTGGGCCAGTGTTCCGGAGCGCCTACCCGAGCGGCGGAATCGACACCGAGATCACCGCACCAACGGACGACGCGTCACCAGACTGGCCGGACTGCGCGCCTTCTACCCGGTCGCTCCCAACGGTTGAGGATGCGGACTGGCCGCCTCTGAACGTCGGCGCTGTTCCCCCCTTTGGACGAGCGTCGCCCTATCGTCCCTCTGATGAAACTGCCGCACCGAGTTTCTGCGACCCACACGGTCAGTCATGGTGGCCGCAGATGCAGAAGGTCAGCGTGTCGTCCAACACACCACGGTCGTTCAGCCCTGTCGTGAGGCCGGGCCTCGTGGCCAGCGTTGCCGAGTAGGAGCATGGAAGCCACCCGCTCGTGTCCTCGTCGATCGTCCCGAAGCCACCCCTCGGCGAGACGGTCACGGTGCCGCTCGACACCGTCGGGGTGATGTCGCCCGGCGCGGACTTGCTGCAACTCGTGATCGACAGCGACCACGCGCCAGAGTCCATCTCCTCGTGGTCCGCCGTGAACTCGACGGAGAGGGTGGCGTCGATCGGGTTGCAGCAGTCGCCTACGCCGAACTCCGTGAACCAGAGCTCGTTGACCTCGGTCCAGTTGTTGACGTGGATCTTGCTCAGCCCGTTCTGGTAGTCGATCGCGGCAACCGTCGTGCGGGTGGCCTCGAAGTTGATCGCAAGGTCCATCCCGCCCTTCGGGGCTGCGACGGTGTTCCCGGCGCCGGAGCCGGGCGCTGGGCCGCCCGGGACGACCGACTCGGAGTGGAAGCCCAGCAGCACCTGGAAGCCTCCGCCGATAGCGTCCGGGTCGACCGTAACCCAGCCGTCCCCGTCAGGCGCGATCGTGTGGGTGCTCGGTCCGATCCACGGGTCGCCCGGCGCGGGCGGGCTGGGATCCGGCGCCGACGAGCCGGCGATGGTCACCGTCTGGAACGTCGGCACAAGCGCCGGGCCGGCCACTCCTGCCAGGTTCTGCGGCCAGTCGACGAGTCGCGTGCCCGCCTCGACCGCGCAGACCTTGTCGCCGGTGATCGGCTGCGGCCCCGAGCCGGAGCCGTCGTCGACGGTGAAGCGATAGCGCATCGGCACGCCCGCGAAGACCGGGGAGGTGGCGGGGCAGAACCCGCCGAACTGCATGCAGTCGTAGAAGGCGAAGTTGGGGCCTCCTCCGAACGACAGGCCGGAGTACGGGAGGCTCTTGTTGGTCTTCCCCGTCGTGGCGTCGATGTCGCTGTAGATGTCGAACCAGCCCACCGTCGTCCACCAGGGCTGGAGCGTCGGGTTCGGGCACACGCAGTGGCAGAAGACGTGGCAGCGGAAGGTGCAGAACCAGTGGCAGAGCTGGATGCAGAAGCGCTCGAGCTTCAGCTTCCTGACGAGGCTGCCGAATGCCTCGGCGTCCTCGCGGAACGCGGCGCCGGCGAGCTCCTCCAGCGCGGGCTTTCCGGCCAGCGCGCCGACCGCCTGGGCGAACTGCCACATCTCGCTGACCGAGGTTTCGGCGGTCTCGAGCGGGAACGGGCCGCACAGCGTGAGGCAGACCCGGAGGCAGTTCCAGCTGCAGAACCACTCGCAGATCACTCGGCAGCGGCCGTCGAGCCCGATGCTCGCGAGGGTGCTGCGGAGGATCTCGCAGTCCTGCGCAACGACGGCCGCAGCGGCAGCCGTGAACTGCTTCTCGTGCCGGGCGAACTCGCTCATCGTCTTGCCGACGGCGACCAGCTCGGGGATCAGGTGGCCTCGCGGGACACCAACGGGGGCGCACACGTAGCGGCAGACGAGCCGGCAGTGGACCGTGCAGGCCCAGTGGCAGAGCAGATGGCAGAAGCGTTCGTCGAGCTTCGCCTTGGCGAGCAGCTGCTGCCAGGCGTCTACGTCACGCTCCTGGATCGCGTTGGCCAGCAGCTCGACGAGCTCCTCGTCGGCCGTGACGCGGCTTACGACCTTCGCGAACTCAAGCGGGGTCGGCAGCTTCTGCGGATCGATCCTGGGCGGCCCGCAGAGCTCGAGGCATAGGACCACGCACTCCTTACTGCAGATCCAGCCGCAGACCAGCCCGCACTCCTGCGCCAGCTTGAGCCGCGTCAGGATGTCGTGGTACGACTCCGCGTCCTGCGCGCGCAGGGCGTCCACCGTGGCCGCGAACTCGGGCTCCTGCTTCGCGACTCGGGCGATCGCCTCGGCCGAGTCCTGCACATCTGCCAGAAACTGCTGGTATTCGACTGCGGTTGGCAATGGATCCTCCTGCGACGGCGGCGAGTTGGGCGGCCATCTTCCTCCGACGCCGTCACTCCAACGTCACGCGACCGTCACGGCACCGTCACTACCCAGGGCGAGGCTCGAGGCGGCTCCAGTGGCCCGGCCTCGGCGCCGGAGATCGGCTGATGGGCTGTTGCGGACAAGGGCGGGAGGCGCTCCGGTGCGGAGCGCCTCCCGCCCGCGCCTCGGACTTCCGCGCAGCCGGCGTTCCCGCGCAACCACGCTCGTCCGCCACCTCGGGAGCGGACGAGTCCGAGCGCGAGGCTCGGCAACCGGCCGCTTGTACGAGTTCGCCCGCGGTGAGAGCGTCGAGATCGCAGAGGTCGACGTTCCGAAGTTCGTGAGGACGGGCCTCTTCGTGCGTGACTGATCCGTTGACTTGGTTTGGGGGCTCGTCTAACGTTGCTCCACCGCAGAATCCAAGGGGGCAGAAGCCGCGTGTCTTCCAAATCGCGCTTACTGCTGCGGCCAGAACAGCGAGCGTCGCGTCGCGAGGAGACGCATGCCGAGAGACCCGATGCCTGCGAGGAGGTCCGGCTTTGTCTCCTCGATGGCTTCGAGCTCGTCAGCGACCCGGAACGCAAGGAGCTCCCGCCGGGAGCTCAGCGCGTCGTCACCTTCATCGCTCTTCACGACCGGCCGTTGCTTCGAGGCTATGTCGCAGGTTCGCTCTGGCTCGACAGCACCGAGGAGAGGGCGGCCGCGAACCTCCGCTCGGCGCTCTGGCGGATTCACCGCATCGAGCCGCGGTTGATCGACGCCTCCGGGCACACTTTGCGCCTCGGAAGTGCGGTCTCGGTCGACCTGCGGGAGATGGAGGCAACCGCGCACGCACTCCTCCGAGGCGACGCCGACGTCGAGCCCGAGGCTACACGGCTCGCGAGCGACCTCCTTCCGGACTGGTACGACGACTGGGTCATCTTCGAACGCGAGCGCTTTCGGCAACTACGCCTGCGTGCGCTCGAGGCCTTTTGCGACCGGCTGACGCGTGCAGGGCGACTCGCCGAGGCGCTCGAGGTCGGCCTCCTGTGCGTCGCCGGCGAGCCGTTGCGCGAGAGCGCACATCGCGCCGTCATGCGCGTCTACCTGGCGGACGGGAATCCCGGTGATGCAATCCACCAGTATCAGCTGTGCGAGCGCCTGTTCGGCGAGCAGCTCGGAATCCGTCCCTCTGCCCAGATGCAGGAGCTGCTTCCGCAATCTTGACGAGTCGGAGACGGTGAGGTGACGATGTCGCAGTACGTTGCGACGAATCCGAGGAGCGATGGACCAAGCGGAGCGGTCGGCGGTGCTGGTGGTGCGCCTGTGGCGAGAAGCCGGGGCGTCGGTCGGGGTCGTTCGCGGACGCGTCACCATGACGGCGAACGCAGACGAGGCTCGTTCGACGGAGACCGCTGTCGCGAGCGCGGAGGAGATCCTCGACCTCGTTCGCAATTGGCTGGACGAGTTCGAGTCGGCATAGGAGCTCGATGAAGAGCAGCTCGGCGATGGGAGCTGGCCGAGCGCTTGCAACCTCGCCGGGATCCCGCTTCACCTAAGGGCCTATCCCGCTTGGGCGAGAGCGAGTCGTGTGGCGTGAGCTTTCTT
>DAITAW010000221.1:0-1529 GCA_036824055.1 Gaiellaceae bacterium
GCGGAGGCTCTGCAGGAGCTCCGCCACGCCGCCGGCACCCAGTTCTGCCCGCGCTGCGTGACGGCCCTGGAGCGGATCCTGCCGCTCGAGAGCCTCCAGAGCGACGCCGACAAGGCCCGCCTCTCGCTCGTGGCCTCGCAAGCGTCCTAGCTCTTACCGTCCCTAACGGTTCAAGCCTTAACTTGCGTTCTTTCCAGAACGCTCTATCCTTATTGGCATGGCCCGCAAACCGCCCTACAGGGCGGTCGCGAAGATCGACCCCGACGCGCTCGCCTCGTTCCAGGCCGGAATCCGGAAGCGGTACTCGAACGATCAGATCCTCGACGAGCTGCGCGCGTCTGCCGAACGGCTCGGCCGCTCGCCGACGATGCGCGAGTTCGCAGCGGACCCGGACACGGCCGTCCACCCGCAGACGGTCATCGAGCACTTCGGCAGCTGGAACGCGGCGAAGCGGGAGGCCGGGCTCGTTCCCCGTCGCTTCGCCACCCGAGAGGAACTCGTGGGCCTCTTGCGCGAGCTGGGGGAGGACCTCGGCCGGGTCCCGACCGCAAAGGATCTCGACGCCCGACGCGGGTCGATGCCTTCGAAGTCGCTCTACTGGCACACCTTCGGTTCCCTCGCCGAGGCGCTGCGCGAAGCCGGCTTCGACGTCCCGATCGGCGAGGAGCGGCTCGAGCGGGCGGTCGAGCAGGGAGTCGCGCTCGCGCGCAAGCTCAAGCGCCTGCCGAAGTTCGCCGACTGGGCGGCCGCCCGCAGGAAGGACGACGGCCTGCTGACCGAGTGGCAGGTGTACCGGATGTTCGACGCACGACGCGGCGCGTGGTCGACGTTCCAGTTCCTGATCAAGGAGCGCCTCGACGAGGAGGGCGTGCGCGTCGGCTCCGACGGGCATCTCGTAGCCAAGTCCTAGGCCTGCTGGGTGCCGGCCTCCGCATCCTCGATCTCGTACGCGATCGTCGCGCCCGTCCGCGTCATGAGCTGGACGTCGTAGGACTCCCCGGAGACCCACGGGTAGGAGACCGTGATCCGCTGCACCTCACCAGGCGCGAGCACACGCCGGCTCTGCTGGAAATCGACGAACGCGTCGTTCAAGATGACCTGCGCCACGCGGGCGGTCTCCTCCGAATTGTTGGCGACGAGCAGAACGATCGCTCCCGGCCGCAGGGTGGCCTGCTCGACCGTCACCTCATGAGCCGGGGCCGGACCGTCGTGCCACGGGCGCGCGTAAGCGATCACGCCGGCGGCGCCGAGGACCCCGAGCGGGACTCCGAGCAGCCAGGCCCTTCGTAAGAAACGATTCAGCATTCGTCACTCCACGACTTCGAAGAAGCCCATCCACCCGAGCGCGGCGAACTCGCTCTTGTGCGCGTGGAACATGTATTTCCCCGTGTACGGAAAACGCAGCTCGAGCACGTCCCGCTGGCCCTGGCCCTGAACGACTGTGTCCGTGTATTCGCTCGGCGAGAGCGACGTGCCGGTCGGAAACCGGTGGAAGAAGTTCCCGTGGATGTGGAACGAGTTGATCGGGT
>DAITAW010000123.1:0-7082 GCA_036824055.1 Gaiellaceae bacterium
GCCCCCTGACCAACCTGCAGCCGCCAAGCGCGAGCGGTGGGAACATGTACGTGCAGCGATCGCACCGCAGCCCGGGCTCGGGCGCGGGCTGGTAGTTCGCCTGCTTCTTCGAAAGACCCCATACCCTTCTCGCCATCAGAACCCTCCGGGATTGAGGCTACCTCAGCAGCGGGCGGAGGCTGTCCCGTTCGTCCTGGAACTTCGCGGCGGGCGGTCCCGCTGTGGCGTGCCGGGGAAGGCCCGCGAGACGCGGGCCTTCCCTGCGTCAAGCCGACGGCGTTACGCCCGGACGGCTCCGACGTCTGTTACTGGGCTTGAGCGGGTCGCGCTCCACGCCGACCTTGTGAGAGAAAGTCCGTGTCCGACGGAGCAGGCGCGGCGGCCGACCACCAACATTCTTGGAAAGCGCAACAGAGTGGGTCGCTGTCGCGTTTTGGCGGAAGGGCGACACTCGTGGCTGTGCCAGATCATGTTTGATCGGTAGTTCGCCACAGCGACGATCGGCGTCTCTCCCGATGCTCGTCGCGCCCGCTGCGCGGAAGATTGACCTTGAACTCAACCAAGGAGGAGGTTTCCGTGTCCGTAGTCGAGAAGCCGAAGACGGCGACGTCGGTCGCGAAGGTGATCGAGATCACATCCGAGTCGACGGAGAGCTTCGAGGATGCAATCACCAGGGGGGTCCTGAAGGCCGGCGAGACGGTCACCGACATCAAGGGCGCCTGGGTCAACGGCCAGCAGGTGAAGGTCGAGGACGGCAAGGTGGTCGGCTTCCGCGTCGACCTCAAGGTCACGTTCGTCGTCCACTAGATCCGAGACGTCTCCGTGGGAGAGGAGCTGAGATGAGCGCTCGAACTGAATCTTGGACGGTGTTGGGCCTGAACGAGCAAGAGTTGCGCGAAGGTCTCGAGCGGGAGCTTGTGACGGCGATGCGCGCGGAGGGAAACGCTCCGACGCTACACGCGATCGCCCACAGCGTGGCCCGGATCATCGCCGACGACCATCTACGGATGGCCGAGCAGCTCGAGGAGGCCGGTGTTCAGCTCGACCCGGCCCACTGAGGTGGACTTGAGGGGCTTCGGACTGCGTACTTCCCCGTATCACGTGTCCGTGGGCCGACCGACGCGCAGCGGGCCGGCGGCGCAAGGCTTGATCGACGAGGAGGTTCAAGTGGGAGTCGATCAGCCGCTGTGGATGTTCGGGCGGCCGCTCTTCCGCGATCGCTTCGAGGCTGGGCGTCGGCTGGCGGAGGCGCTTCGGCGCGAGCGCGGTCAAGACGCGGTCGTCGTCGGGCTTGCCCGCGGCGGTGTGCAGGTCGCCGCCGAGATCGCGCGGGCGCTGCGGGCGCCGCTCGACGTCGTCGCGGTTCGCAAGATCGGTCATCCCTGGCAGCCCGAGTACGCATTGGGGGCGGTGACACCGGGTGACGGTGTCTACGTGCGCGCTTCGAACGGTCTGACCGAGCAGCAGGTCGCGCGGGCGGTGGCGACAGCGACGGAAGCGGCAGTTGCCCTCGACCGGCGGCTCCACGTCAGGCGCCCGGCCGCGAGCCTCCAGGGTAGGACCGTCCTTCTCGTCGACGACGGTCTCGCGACCGGCGCGACGATGATCGCCGCGGCCCGGTGGGCGAGGGCAGCCGGCGCCGGCCGGGTCGTCGCGGTCGTGCCCGTCGCCGCGGCCGAGAGCGCCGAGCTGGTGCGTGAGGAGGTCGATGACTTCGTCTCGCTCTCCGAGCTGGCGTACTTCGGTGCGGTCGGCGTCTGGTACGAGACGTTTTCCCAGGTCGACGACGAGGAGGTGCTTCGGTTGCTGGACGAGCTGGCGGCGGCCGAGCGTCCGGCTGCGTCCGGGTCGGTTGCAGCATGAGCGAGCTCGAGCCGGCACTCGACGAGCTGCTCCAGCGGGGGTTGGAGGCGGGCCGTCTCAACTTGTCCGAGATCGAGGCGTTCGTGGAGGAGCTTGCGCTGGACGAGGCGGCGCTCCAGCGCCTGGGCGATCACCTTGCCGAACGTGCGATCGAGGTCGTCGACGACACGAGCAGGGAAGAGACCCGAGCTCCGGCGTACGCGAATGGCGAGCTGGCCGCGGCGACGGCCGATTCGCTTCAGCTGTTCCTGAACGAGCTGCGGCGCTACCCGCTGCTGACCGCCGCCGAGGAGGTGGAGCTGGCGAGGCGGATTGAACGCGGCGACGCTGCGGCAAAGCAGCGGATGATCAACTCAAACCTGCGCCTTGTCGTGTCGATCGCGAAGCGCTATCAGGGGCGCGGTCTGCCGCTACTCGATCTGATCCAGGAGGGGATCCTTGGGCTGATGCGGGCGGTCGAGAAATTCGACTGGCGTCGCGGCTACAAGCTCTCGACCTACGCAACCTGGTGGATCCGGCAGGCAGTTCAGCGTGGGCTCGCCACCCATGCCCGCACAATCCGGCTTCCCGTTCACGTCGTCGAGCGCGAACGCAAGCTCGCCCGTGTCGAGGCCCAGCTAATGGCGACGCTCGGCAGGGCGCCCGATGACAGCGAGCTCGCAAACGCGTCAGGGATCCCGCTCGAGCACGTGCGCGCAGTACGCGCCGCCGCGCGAACGGTCACGAGCCTCGAACAGCCCGTCTCGGCCGAGCACGGCGTGACACTCGCCGAGCTGCTCCCCGGTGAAACGGTCGAGCCGGCCGAGGAGCTCGAGCTGCGCGAGGAAGTACTCGCCGCGGCCGTGCGCTCGCTCCCCGAGGCCGAGCGGCGCGTCATCGAGCTCCGCTACGGCGTCGGCGACGGCGATCCCCGCACGCTGGAGCAGACCGCGCGGCTGCTCAAGCTCAGCCGCCCCGAGGTGCTCGAGCTCGAGCAGGTGGCGCTCGAGCGGCTCGCCGTTGAACGCGAGATCCAAGCCCTGCGAGACGTCGCCTAGCAGGGGGTTAGAGCCGCTCGGTTAGAGCCGCTCAGCCGCTGGGTGAAGCGTCAGGCGCACGACCACTGCTGTCTGCGCGGCGTTTGCAAGCGCGACGCCATCGAGTGTGCCCTCGGTCACCCCGCGCGCGCGGGCCGCGCGTGGGAAGCGCTCGAAATAGAGGCGCAGCGCGGAAGTGACCTCGTCACCGTCGCCGACGAGTGCCCGCGCGACCCCCGGCCGGCGCGCACCGCGCAAGCGCACGGACACCGGTGCGGGCCTACGCAGCGCCCGCCACCAACGCTTCTGCTCCGGCCAACCGACGAGGATGACCAGCATTTCCCCGCGCTGCGCATACGCAACCGGGATCGTCCGCTCGGCGCCACCCCGGCGCGGGTAGGTCAGCAGGATGATGCTGCCGCTGAGGAGGCGATGGAGCGGCGAGCGGAGCAGCAGTCGGACGACCGGATTGACGACGTGATCGAGCAGGCGAAGGCGAAAACGCGGCGGTGCGACGCTGTGTAAGTCAAGGACCTTGCCGTTCGTCGCTGACGTTGTTTGCCTCGTTTGCATCGCGGCGATCAGAAGAGCTCGTTCTCGCCGGCGAAGATCTCCGAGACCGAGCGGTCGGCGAACACATTGCGGATCGTGTCTGCGAGCAGATCGGCGACGGTGAGGACCTTCAGCTTTGGCGGCAGCGCCGCCTGCTCAAGCGCCACCGAGTCGGTAACGACGATCTCGCTCAGCTCGCTACGCCCGAGCAGCTCAACGCTCTTCGGAGTGAACAGTGCGTGCGTCGCGAACGCCCTCACTTCGCCGGCGCCGCTGCGGCGGAGCGCGCTCGCTGCGGCGAGCAACGTCCCGCCGGTGACGATCATGTCGTCGCCGAGCAGCGCGATCTTTCCTTCGAGTTCCCGATCACCTCGGACACGATCGCCAGCTCGTGGGCTGGGCGCACCTTCGTCACGATCGCGAAGTCCGCGTCGAGCATCTGCGCGAAACGACGCGCAGCCTTGACGCGGCCCGAGATCGGGCGAGACCGACACAACGTTCTCTCCGTGGAGGCCGGCCTTGCGGAAGGAGCGCGCGAAGATCGGCAGCGCGGTCATGTGGTCGACGGGAATCCGGAAGAACCCTTGGATCTGCCCGGCGTGCAGGTCCATCGTCAGCACGCGGTCCGCGCCTGCCGTCTCGAGCATCTCGGCCAGCAGCCGCGCGCTGATTGGCTCTCGCGGCGCCGACTTCTTATCCTGGCGCGCGTACGGATACAGCGGCAGCACAGCCGTAATCCGATGCGCCGAAGCGAGCCGCGCGGCGTTAATCATCACGAGCAGCTCGAGCAGATGGTCGTTCACCGGCGGCGAGCCGGACTGGAGGATGAACACGTCGGCACCGCGGATCGACTCCGCGTAGCGGCAGTAGACCTCTCCGTTCGCAAACGTCTCCAGCTCGACCTCGGCCAAGCCGATACCGAGCCGCTCCCCGATCCGTCCGGCAAGCTGCGGATTCGAGCGGCCGATCACCGATCAGTCGCGTCCACAACGTCCCGAGGCAGGACACCTAGCGCGGCCGAAAATTCTCGTGGAACCAGCCCCGGCAACCTTCGGCGGCTTGACACTAGCCGAAGAATGTTTTCGCCACGTCGAACCAGTCGGAAGGAACGAGCTTCAGTTCGGCTGTGGCCTCGGCCAGCGGTACGTCCACGATCTCGTCGCCGCGTAGCGCCGCCATCCGACCGTACCGGCCCTCGTGCGCGAGGTCGGCTGCTTTCAGCCCGTAGCGCGTTGCGAGCACGCGGTCGCGCGGGGTGGGCGAGCCGCCGCGCTGCACGTGGCCGAGCACGGTTACGCGCGTCTCGAAGCCGGTGCGGGCCTCGATCTGCCGCGCGAGCGCATCGCCGACGCCCCGTAGGCCCAGCCGCACGTGCCCGAACTGGTCGACCTCACTTTCATCGTCGAGTCCTTCGAGTTCGTAGCCTTCGGAGACGACGACGATCGAGAAGTCCTTGCCGTTGCTGTGCCGGCGCTCGAGCAGGGCGCACACCTCGTCGATCGGCATCGGCCGCTCGGGGATCAGGATCACGTCGGCGCCGCCGGCGATCCCGCTCATCACGGCGATCCAGCCGGTGTGGCGACCCATCACCTCGAGGACCATCACGCGATTGTGCGACTCGGCGGTCGTATGCAGCCGGTCGATCGCCTCGGTGGCAATGAAGACCGCGGTATCGAAGCCGACGGTGTAATCGGTCGCCGAGAGGTCGTTGTCGATCGTCTTCGGCACCCCCGCGACCGGGAATTCATGCTCCGCGTATAGCCGCGCCGCGACGCCGAGCGTGTCCTCACCGCCGATCGCGACGAGCGCGTCGAGCCCGAGATCCTGGAAGTGCCCGAGCACCTTAGCTACGCCGTCCTCAAGCTTGTACGGGTTCGTACGCGTCGTGCCGATGATTGTGCCGCCGCGCGGCAGGATCCCCGAGATCTCGCGTGGGCCGAGCGGTTGCGTGATGCCCTCCACGAGTCCGCGCCAGCCCTCGCGGATGCCGACGACTTCCCAACCGCGCGTGAACGAGCGCCGCGCGACTGCTCGGATCACCGCGTTCAAGCCGGGGCAGTCGCCGCCCCCGACGAGGACTCCGACGCGCCTGCTCATCGCACGCTAATCCTTGGAGAATCGTGGGTGTGTGTTGGCGATGGTGTTCGACGCCGGGCCGTGAACGGATTAGTGGGCGCCATCATCACCGGTCCTGGCGTCCGTTTCGACTCGGCCGGCAGCTGAAATCCAGCCCTCAGTACGCAAGTTACTGGCTCAGTCGTCGCCGTAGCCATTTCGGTCCCTCATCGCATGGGCGTCGGCGCGGTTCGAAGGCGGCCTCGCCGAGGCTCGCCGTCGCCGCACGAGGTTCGCCTGAATCCACGTCCACGCGTTGAGCCGCCTGGCATTGCGAGGTAGCCGATCGATAGGTCTAGTGCGATTTCTCAGCATTCGTGGCACCGCTCCTCCTTCCGACCTCCGCGCGAGCTGTTCTTGGATGTCAGCTCGAGATGATCGTTGCGTCGCCACACATGCGGAGCATCCGTACGGACACTGATCTGACCCTGTTGGTTTCCCGGATCAAGCCGATTACGTGGGCCGGTCGCTCTGACACTGCCGTGCGCGCCTGCACCTGCGCAGTCGACGCCCCCAGGTCGTATCCGTGAGGGCGCGGATGCGCCAACGTCGCCCAGTCGACTACGCTCGACACAGGAAAGCGGGACACGGAGGCGTCGATGCTTGACTTCGGAGATGGCTGGACCTGATTCGTTGCGGGTCTCGGAGCGACCCTTGTGGTCGTTCTCGTACTTCTCGTCACCGTTCTTTTCCTGCGACGGGCTGAGCAGCAGGCGCGGCCTCGCCGCCGGTAAGCCGTTCCCGGGAGCTGAGAGGTATGCCGGTCCAGCGTTCTCTGAGGAGCAATGCTCTGCCGCCGGCGCAGGCGTCAGGAGGCGCTGAAGCCGGTAGGACTTGCCGAATGGATTGGAGGTCTTGATGGAAACGATCGTCGTGGGGGTGGATGGGTCCGACTGCGCGCGCGCAGCTCTCGAGTTTGCGGCCGCCGAGGCCGCGCTGCGGGGGGCCAGTCTTCGCATCGTCTGCGCCTGGGAGATCCCCACGGCTGTCTATGCCGGCGGGCTCTCTCCAGCGGTCGATCTCTCGGTGTTCGCTGCGTTCCGTGAGGGCGCGGAGACGGTCGTTCGTGAGGCGATCGCAACAGCGAAGCGGCTTCAGCCCGCAGTCGGGTGCGCGGGCGTGACCCTCAAAGGGCAGGCGGCCGAGGTCCTCCTGGAAGAAGGGCGAGACGCGGACATGATCGTCGTTGGCAACCGCGGTCGAGGAGGCTTCGCGAGCCTTCTCCTTGGCTCGGTCAGCCAGCAGGTTGTCCACCACGCCCCCTGCCCCGTGATCGTGGTCCGCGAGGCCGAGAGCTAACGGGATCGCCGCATTCCGTCGCTCGAGGGGCTCGTGGCGATGTCCTTTACGCCGTCGTGGCTTCGGTGGGTCGGACCACTACGACGGGACAGTGCGCGTGGTGCACACACGCTTGGCTGACCGAGCCGAGCAGGAGCCCGGCGAATCCGCCGTGACCGCGCGACCCGACGACGAGCAGATCTCGGCAGCCTCATTGCCCGAGGATGTCATCGGCCACACGCTGCGGCGCGAGGGTCA
>DAITAW010000124.1:0-6914 GCA_036824055.1 Gaiellaceae bacterium
CGCGCAGCCGCTGCTCGGGCGAGCGGGCCGGCGCGCCGTGTGTGCGCCGCTTGCTCGGCACGGCAGGCGATTCTACGAGTCCCGAGGAACGGTCGCGGCGATGTTTGCGCGGCTGTATCCCTGTCTCGCGCCTGCTACATGAGCGAGAACGCCTGTGGGGTGCCAAAAATAGCGTCTTGCCTGCAAATCGCCGATTTCTCGGGTGCGCGCCGAGTTTTGGCACCCCACAAGCGATCGGGATCAGCTCTGACCGTCAGTTCCTCGGCCTCGTCGAGCGGGTGCTGCCGGGCTGGTTCTCACACCTGCCCGACCAGTCGCAGTACAACCGCCGTTTACGGGCGCTGGTCGAGTTGATCTCGCTTGTGCAGCAGCAGCTCGCGCGCTGGCTCGACAGGGGCGGCGTCCGGCTGGCCGACGGCACCCAGCTCGCGGTCGCCAGCTATCCGGGCTGCCAGCAGCGATCCGAGTTCGCCGGCTTCGCCCGCTACGGCTACTCAAAGTCGCACCACCGCTTCGTCTGGGGCGTCCGGCTTGTGCTCTTGACCGACGAGCGCGGCTTGCCTCTCGGCTACACGATCGTGCCGGCGAACGAGAAAGAGTACGAGCCGCTCGCCGACCTGCTGACCGGCACGCCAGCCGAGGTCGTGATCGCCGACAAAGGCCTCTGGGGACGCGCCTACCGCCAGCGGCTGGCCGCTGGCGGCACCGTGCTGCTCACCCCCGACAAGACCCGCACCGCCACCAACATCGATCGCGAGCGTGCGCTCGCTTCCTCCCGGCTCGTGATCGAGAGCGTCTTCGCCAACCTGAAAGGCCAGATGCGACTCGAGCGACACCTCGCGAAAACACCGGCCGGGCTCGCCGTCCGAATCGCGCAACGAATCCTCGCCCTCACCATCGGCGTCCTGCTCAACACCCTCGCCGGCCGCCCCGCACGCGCCCTCGCCGCCTACGACGGCCGCTAAATCACATCAAGCCTCTAGTCGACCTCCGCCTCGCAAGCCGGCACTCTCAGGACGAGGATCCGATCTTCGCCTCCCGCGAGGGAACCCCCCTCCAGCACCGCAATGTCTCCCACGGCGGCTTCGAACGCGCCGCCAAGGAGGCGGGCATTACGGGCGTCAGCTTCCACGACCTCCGCCACGCCGCCGCCTCGCGCCTGATCGACAACGGCCTCGACCCTGTCACCGTCGCCGCCGTCCTCGGACACGGCGACCCCAACATCACCCTCAAGGTCTACGCCCACTTCTTCAACCGCGACGAGCGAGACGAGGCTGTACGGCGAGCTCTTGGTGCGGTCAGTGGATCGCGCTAGCCGCATTCGACGACTCTTCTCGAAATGGTCACTTGACCGCATGTCCCGGTCTCGAGGTGATCAGGCACTCTTGACGAAACAGAGGACGGGTTGCCTGGCCCTGTTCGCGAATGTTCCCTGAGAAAAGCGCGAGGCCCACCGTCGCGGGCTCTGACCAGCAGTCTGCCTGGTCAGCTCGTCTCGGCGGCTGGGGCGAGTTCGGCGGTGCGCCGGCGGATGTCATTGAGAGCCTCGATGCGCTTGTCAGCCTTTGCGGCGGCCAGGCCGGCGAGATATGAGGCGAGCGGCGCGGTGGTGCGGTCGCCGGTGCCGTGCGCCGCGACGGCGGCCAGTGCGAGTACTGACTCGATTTCGGCCGGTGTGAGCGGGGTGACGCCGATGTGCTCCGCGAGCGCGTCGATCAGGTCGGATCTCGTGTCTGCCATGGCGGAGTTCTCCTGTCGTCAAGCGCCGTCGAGCGGCGTGAACGCGCGGTGGCGAGATGGTATCCGCCCTAGTCGATAGCGTCTGAGACGGCCTCGCCGCGGCCAGCGCTCGTGAATGTCCCCGAGCCGGCGCTCTGGGGAGCTTCTTTCGGGGGCGGCGGGAGGCGCCTAGACTCGGCCGGTGGCGCTCTGTCCGTCGTGCGGTAGGGAGAACCCGCAGGGCTTCCAGTTCTGCGGCTTCTGCACCGCGCCGCTGACGGCGCATCCAGCCGCACCGGCGTTGCAGGAGCGGAAGGTCGTCTCCGTCCTGTTTTGCGATCTGGTCGGGTTCACCGCTGCATCGGAGGCTGTTGATCCTGAGGATGTACAAGCGCGGTTGGGTCCCTACCACGAGCGGGTGCGGGGCGTGCTGGAGCGGCACGGCGGGACGGTGGAGAAGTTCGTGGGGGATGCGGTGATGGCGGTTTTCGGTGCGCCGCTTGCACATGAGGATGACGCGGAGCGGGCGGTGCGGGCTGGGTTGGGGATCTTGGAGGCGATCGCCGAGTTGAACGAGGGAGAGCCCGGCTTCGGCTTGCAGGTGCGGGTCGGGCTCAATACCGGTGAGGCGGTGGTCGCGTTGGGTGCTCGGCCAGAGCAGGGTGAAGGCTTCGTCACTGGGGATGTCGTGAACACCGCGTCGCGCTTGCAAGGGGTGGCGCCGGTGAACGGCGTCGCTGTTTCGGAGGCGACGTATAGGGTGACGGAGCGGATCTTCGACTACGAGCCGCTGGAGTCCGTGAGCGTGAAAGGGAAGGGGGAGCGTCTCGCGATCTACCGGCCGTTGCGGCCGCGGGCGCGGTTCGGCAGCGACGTGACCCGCACGCATGCAACGCCCCTGGTCGGAAGGGAGCTAGAGAAGCCGCTGCTGATCGGGACTTTCGAGCGGGCCGCTCAGCAGCAGTCTTGCCAGCTTGTCACCCTCGTTGGTGAGCCAGGCGTGGGGAAAAGCCGCCTTTGCGCGGAGTTGTTCGGCTATGTCGAGGAGCGGCCGGGCTTGGTGCGCTGGCGTCAGGGCCGGTGTCTTCCGTATGGGGAAGGGATTGCCTTTTGGGCGCTGGGCGAGATCGTGAAAGCCGAGGCCGGCATCCTTGAGTCGGATTCGCCCCGGGCAGCCTTGGAGAAGTTGAGAGCGGCGATCCCTGACAACGCCGGCGATCCTCAGTGGCTGGTGCAGCGGGTCGCCGCGCTCGTGGGCGCCGACGCGGGCGCCCCGGCGGAGCGCGAGGAGCTCTTTACTGCGTGGCGGCGGTTCTTCGAGGGCCTGGCCGCAGCGCACCCAACAGTGCTCGTCTTCGAAGACCTTCACTGGGGTGACGACGCGCTGCTCGCGTTCCTCGAGTACCTCGCCGAGTGGTCTCGCAACGTGCCTCTGCTCATGGTCTGCGCCGCCAGGCCGGAGCTCTACGAGCGGCGCCCGAACTGGGGAGCCGGACTCCGCAACACACAGACAATCAACCTCAATCCGCTCTCGGATGACGAGACGGCAGAGCTCGTGTCGTACCTCAGCCGGAGCATCGAGCTGAGCAAGCAGCTGGAGCGCGCGGTGCTCGAGCGAGCCGGAGGCAATCCGCTGTACGCAGAGGAGTTCGTCCGCTTCCTCGCCGACCGCGAGGTCGACTCGCCGGAACAGCTACTGGACGACGCGGCGTTGCCGGACACGGTCCAGGCACTGATCGCCGCTCGGCTCGACACACTCCCGCAGGAACGGAAGAGCCTGTTGCAAGACGCTGCCGTCGTCGGAAACGTCTTCTGGGCCGGCGCTCTTGCCGACATCGGCGGCGAAAATGAGGACACGCTAGAGATCGCACTGCACGAGCTCACACAGAAGGAGCTCGTGCGGCCCTCGCGGACAACGTCGATGGAGGGCGAAAGCGAGTACCTGTTTTGGCACATCCTCATCCGCGACGTCGCGTACGCGCAGATTCCGCGCGCAGACCGCGCTCGTCGGCATCGCGCAGCGGCGAAATGGATCGAGGGCAAGGCAGGCGAGCGCGTCGAGGATCTCGGCGAGGTGCTCGCTCATCACTATCTACAGGCGATCGAGCTATTCGAAGCCGCCAGCGAGCCCGAAGAAGCTGCTGCGCTCGCACCGCCTG
The DNA here is from genome assembly GCA_036824055.1 of Gaiellaceae bacterium. GTDB lineage: Bacteria > Actinomycetota > Thermoleophilia > Gaiellales > Gaiellaceae > 3-1-20CM-4-69-9. The sequence goes on from DAITAW010000124.1 coordinate 3,879, forward strand.
CGCGACGCTTCCTCGCGCTCGCCGGTGAGCGTGCACTCGGTCTCGATGCGGCTCAGGCTGAGTCGCGTTTCGCGCGTGCGCTCGAGTTGACGCCGCGTGACGATCCTGAGCGAGAGGGCGTCGTCGCCCGCTGGGCGGAGGCCGTCTACCAGGCCGGCCGTCTGGGGGAAGCAGCCGCAGCGCTCGACGGCATCCTCGACTCGCTGCGAGCTTCGGGAAGAACCGAAGCCACGGCGGCCGCGCTCCAGTTACGGTCGCGCCTCGCGCAACGTCTGGGGCAGGGCCACCGACTAAGGCTGGCGGCCGAGGCGGTACAGCTACTCGAGCAGCGCCCACCGGGACAAGCGCTTGTCGACGCCTACGCGCAGCTCGCAAGCTCGCACCACCTCAATGGCGAATATGAGGACGCCATTGCGGCAGCTGACCGCGCCTGCGAGTTGGCGCAAACTCTCGGGCTCTCAGAGCCGGCACGCGCACTCGGCTACCGCGGTTATGCACGAGCGTCTCTCGGCGACAAGAAAGGCCTCGATGAGATGGAGTACGCGCTCTCGCTCCTCATCGACGCGGGCGTCGGAGCGGACGCCGGAATACTGCAAAACAACCTCGCGATCGCACGCTACCCGTTGCAGGGCCCGGCACGCTCGCTCGCTGCGTTCGAGGAAGGAATCGCCTTCTGCGAAGAGCGCGGCCTGGTAGCGATCGCCCTGTTCCTCGGCGCCAACTGTCCCGGCCTTCTCGCGGAGCTCGGGCGTCCCGAAGAAGCAAAGCAGCGCGCGGCCGCACTCATCGCGGCATTGGAAGGAACCGGAAGCGCACAGGACCCATGTGAAGTGCACGCAAGCGAATTGGCTGTCCGCCTCGCGCAAGGGATGGATAGCGCGTCCAATGAGGTCGAGTCGCTGATTGCGACCACTCGGACGGTGGGAAACGTCGATGTAACCGTGCTCGGACTCGCAGTCGCGGCAGCCGCGCGGGTGGCCGAAGATCCCCGAGAAGCGTGCCTCCTACTCGATGAGCTCGAACACTTCCCAGGCGTGCGGGGCTCGTCGTATTACGCGCGCCAGCTGCCCCGAATGATCCGCACAGCCCTCCTCGCCGGGGACGGAGCGCTCGCGAGACGGCTCACCCAAGGAATCGAGCCCCGCTACCCGCTGGAAACGCACGCGCTGCGCGCCGCACAAGCTCAGCTCGCCGAATACGACGGCCACACCGCCGCAGCGGCGGCCCTCTACGCCCAGGCGGCCGATGGCTGGTGCGAGTTCGGCAACGTACCGGAACACGCCTACGCCCTCCTCGGGCAGAGCCGCACCCTCACCAACCTCGGCAAACGCGACGCAGAGCAACCCCTCCGCCAAGCACGCGACCTGCTCACCACGCTCGCCTACAAACCAGCCCTCGACGAAACCAGCAAACTCCTCGCCCAACACCAACTCGCCGCGTCATAGACCCTCGCCTGGGCGAGCGATGCTTCTATGTCTGTCAAGTCGGCAGTGGCGCTCCGCGTGCGCGGCTGGCGCCGCTGGACGCCCACGCACGTGCTCGTCCGCCGCGAACGCGTCACGCACCTCGACGTCGCCATCGACACCGGGATCCGCTGAGCCTCAGTAGGTGACGGCGCCGCACGGGGCGGCGGCCAACGACAGAGCGACAACATCCCACAGCCTGCTCCCCGCCATAGGGAAGAGGCTCGTCTCCAGCGGCAAGGCGCACCGCCTCCTATCCCCGTCCGGAGGCGCCGGCCGGACGGAGGTTCCCCCGAACGGGGCACGCCCAAATGGACACCTCGCCTTTAACTAACTATGCGCTCCATGGCATGAGCGCCACGAATATCCGAACGAAGAGGCGAGACTTTGACCAAAGCACGGCTCATCTACCTCCTGCTAATCGCGTCCCTCTTCGCCTGCCTCCTCGCCGGAATGAGCGACGGTGGCGGCTTCAGGCCGCACCCCTGGTAGAGGCGTCAGCACTAGGGATGTAGCCGCGAGAGCCTGCTCCGCCGACTCCGGCGGGTGCGGCCTACGCTCGTTCAGGGAGCCGCCGACTAGTGGTGGCGCTGACGGAGAGGGGCCGGCGGTTGCCGGCCCCTCTCCTCTCGAAGAAGGAGGCTGTGCCGTTACTTCGACTTGGCGGCGAGTGTCGCGACGCAGCGGCCGAAGGTCTTGTACTTGGCCTTGAACGCGGCTGGGTCTGACTTCTTCGCCGCCTTGCAGGCGAAGGCGGCGGCCACGATCGCGTGCTCCTGCGCGATCGAGGCGGCCTTCGCGGTGCTGGAGACGCACTTGCCGAACGCGTTCGACTGGTCAGCGTTGGTGCCGTAGGTCTGGTCGAAGGTCTGGCCGCCGTGCGTGCTCGCGAAGTTGGGGTCTGACTGCTCCGCCTTGCACGTACTCGAGGCCGAGACCTCGTTGTGCGCCTGCGCCTTCGCCGTCATCGAGACGCACTTGCCGAAAGCGTTGCGGTCGTTCGCGTTCTTGCCGTACGTCTGATCGAACACGGACGCCGTCAGTTGCGTGCGCAGTGCGCGGCAGGTCCGGGCCGGGTTCAGCCGCCCCTGCTGTTCAGCCTGCCTGTTCGCCTTGGCGACGGTCGAGACGCAGCTGCCGAAGGCGTCGCGGCCGTTCTTGCCTGTGCGCGCGTAATCGCCCGCCAGGAATCAGCGCGGCGCTGAACTCACGCTGCGACACACGCGCGGTTCAGTTCACCCCTTCCTGAGCGCCGACGGCGCTCGGCATCCTTAAGCGACGCCACCCCCCGAGAGAGCTCTGTCACTTCTATGTCGCGATGAGTCCTGGTTCGTCCGTTGCCAATTCTTGCCAAAGCAGATCAACCGCAACGAACTGCAATAGGCTTCATTCAAAGAATAAGGCCCTGTGTCCAGGGCCTTCTTGAGCGGGAGCGACGGGACTCGAACCCGCGACCTCCGTGAAGGGCGCCAATATTCGTGTCGCAGCTCCGTTGGGCGAGGGCTGGGAGTATCGGCAGCATGGCTTTCTCGTTTCTCTACCTTGCTGTGCGGGCGTTGCTCGGCGCGCTTGT
>DAITAW010000125.1:0-6884 GCA_036824055.1 Gaiellaceae bacterium
CCGTTGCCGGTGCCGTCAATACATGAGGGGCTCTACATGTATTCTTGTGACGTGAGCCATGGCGTACAGGGCCGTTCTCGTCCCACGGCGGTTGATGGGGAAACGGCGCGGCAGGTCGCTGAGACGATGCAGGCGCTGGCGACATCGAGCCGCGTTCGCATTCTCGGCCGGCTCCGCGAGTCGCCGTGTTCTGTTTCTGAGCTCGCACAGGCAGTCGAGATGGAGCAGTCGGCCGTCTCGCATCAACTCCGTGTGCTTCGCCACCTCGGCCTCGTGGTCGGCGACCGGCAGGGGCGCTCGATGATCTACGCATTACACGACTCCCACGTCGGGGTCCTCTTGGAAGAAGCGATCTATCACGTCGAACACGTGCGCCTCGGCTGGTCAACCAAGCGCACCGTGAAGGCATCGTGAGCAAGCGCCCGGTTGTGCAGCCTCAGGATCAGCATCACCGCGGGCACGATGGCGAGGATGGGAAGGCCAAGCACGGTCACTCACATGGCCTTGTCGACCGCTCGATCATCCGCTCTCATGAGGGTGTCAAGGCGGTCTCGATCAGCCTTGCAGTGCTTGGTGTCACCGCCGGGCTGCAACTCGCGGTCTTCCTGCTTTCTCACTCGATCGCGCTGCTTGCCGATCTGATCCACAACTTCGGCGACGCGCTGACGGCCATCCCGCTCGGGATCGCCTTCTTCCTGCGTTCCTTCCGCGGCGAAAAGCTCGCAGGTCTCGCGGTCGTGTTGGCGATCTTCGTCTCCGCCTGCGTGGCCCTGTACGAGACGATCCTGCGCTTCATTCACCCACAGCACCTGACTCACTTGTGGGTGCTTGCTGCCGCCGGGGTGATCGGCTTCGTCGGCAACGAAGTCGCAGCCCGGGTACGTCTGCGTGCCGGGCGGCGTCTGTCCAGCCCGGCGATGACCGCGGACGGCAACCATGCCCGGATCGACGGGTTCGTCTCACTCGGCGTCGTCGCGAGCGCGATCGTCGTCTCGCTCGGAGCGCAAATCGGAGACCCGATCATCGGCCTGCTACTCACGATCGTGATCCTCAAGATCACATGGGAGTCGTGGCGCACCGTCTCCACGATCGACCCAGGTGAGATGGTCGACGACCATCGCCAAGGCCACGAGTCGTAGCTCCACGAGCGAGCCGCACGAGCACAATCACAAGTCCCTCGTGCGGTAGGAGGCCCCAAGCAAACCCTCAAGGGCCTCCGGAGGGTTTGAAAGAACTCCCCTGAGGACCATTTGTTGTCAATCTGACAATATGCAGCGCATTGGCGTGGCGCTGCTTGCGCTTATCCACGCCGTCGTATGAGCCGTCAGAGGTCAAGAACGCAAGCTCCAGCATGCACGATCCATCGAGACTGAGTCGGTCTTGTATTCAGCACCCCTCACAACGCCGGGCAAAGGAGATTCACATGGCTCGCAAGACCATCTTCGTTAGTGATCTCAGCAACCGCGAGCTCGAAGAAGGCGAGCACGTGACGATCACTGTGAAATTTGCCGATGCTCGCCGCGGCCAGTACGTGGTCGATGCTCATCCAGCTGACAGCGAGGTGAAGCGCCTGACCGAGGCGGGGACGAAGCAGGCTCGCCGCGGTCGGAAACCGAAGGCAAGCTAGCCAGCCTCGCTCGGCAGAGCGTCGCCGGTGACCCCTCGCCGCGGCGACTGCGCCAGTGTCGGCAAACGCAGGATCGTCGACTATTGGAAGATCAGAAAGCGAAGATACTGATGGAAATCGGGACAGATTGGATCGAGGCAGTTCGGGATGTTCAATACCCAGCTCGCTTAGAAGAAGGGCGCATCGTTCATATGTCGACCGACGAGACCTGGCTGCTCGCGCCCGACAGTTTCTGTGCGGAGCGAGTCGTCGCCGACGTCGCTCGGGCGATCGCAGGCGGCTCACGTTAAAGTCGTTTGCGCGGGCCTACTTGGGCTCGGGAGTGGCGAGGAGAGCCTGCAGCCGGTCCGAGAGGTTGTGAAGCTGCCCGGTTAGGTCCATACCGCTTATGGTTGTTGCGGCTCGGCGGGGCGATCGTCGCGGTGGGCGCCGAAAAGCTCGAGGTAGTTCTTCATGCCGACCTGCGCTCTGCTCTCGCCGAAGACGGCCTTGGTGAAGTTCATTCCGTAGAGCGAGAAGAGCATCCGTTCGTCCTGCCCGGGCGGCACCACCTCGGCCGGCCGGCCGAGAGCCGTCCAGCCTTCGGGCACGACCCGACCCGGCGGCAGTTCGGAGTTGATGTGGACGACGCTGTTGGTGCGGACGATTGCCCGCTCGCCGATGTGCGCCGCCGGAAAGATCGACGCCCCGGCGGCAATGAAAGCGTCGCCGTCGATCTGCGCGCCGTTGACGTTGGCTGCGGTGCCGATCATCACGTCGTCACCGATCACGACCGGAAGCTGCGGCCACGAGCGGACGACGGCATTCTCCATGATCACCGTTCGCGCGCCGAGCCGTATCGGAGCGTCTTCCGCGATCAGGACGGCGCCGAACATGATGCGGCAGTCCTCGCCGATCTCGACGTCGCCGCAGACGACCGCCGTCGGGGCCACGTAGGCCGACGAGGCGACGCGGGGTACGCGGCCGCGATGCTCGAGTCTCATCTACGCCTCCGAGGTGGACTCTCTTCTCCGATCATCTCGGCTCCTTTCGCTCTCGGATCTTCTCGACCGGTAGCCCGGCCTGCTGCCAGGCGACGAAGCCGCCGGCCACTTCAGCGGCGCCACGGCGCCCGGTCAGCTTGGAGCGGACGGCATGCTGGCAGAGGTAGACGGCATCCGCTCCTTCGGGCGTTAGGGAGTGCCGTGCGAGCGAGACTGCTATCGCGCTTGGAGGCGCGCCGTAGCGGCGCCGCTCGGCTGCGGTGCGCAGGTCGAGAAGCCTGAGCTCGCCGTGCTCGACGGCGGCCCAGGCCTGTTTTGGCTCTAATGAGCGCCACATCTCAGGCCACCGCCGCCAGATTCTTGCCGATCAGGAAGAGCGCGACGACGACGATCAGACCGGCGAAGAGTTGGGTAAGCCAGGCGCTCGACAGCCGCGAGCCGAGACGTGACCCGGCCAGTGCGCCTACGACGGCGGCCGCGGTGAAAGCCGCCGCCACAGCCCAGTCGATCGTGCCGCTCGCCAGGTGGGCCGCCAGCGCCGAGGCGCTCGTCAAGGCGATCACGAGTAGCGAGGTGCCGACGGCAACCGGCATCGGCAGCCCGAGCAACAGGACGAGAGCCGGCACGATCACGAAGCCGCCGCCTACCCCGAAGAAACCGGTCAAGAGGCCAACCGCGAGTCCGGTCGGGACGACGCGAAGCCATAGGCGCCGCCTGTCGGCGTCGAGCTCGGCGGCCCCTTCTTGCCCGTGGCGGCGCAGCATCGCGTAGGCGGCGGCGAGCATCACCAGGGCGAAGGCAAAGAGGATCGACGACGGGCTCGCCAGCCGGTTCAAGGCGGTGCCGCCGAGTGCGCCGGCTGCGCCGCCCAAGCCGAAGCCGACGGCGACGCGCCAGCGCACACGGCCGTCGCGGGCTTGGTCGAGCGAGCTGATGAGGGCGGTCGCGCCCACGATCAGGAGCGACTCCGTGGTCGCCTGCTTGACCGGCTCCCCGATGACGTAGACGAGTACCGGCACGGCCAGAATCGAGCCGCCGCCGCCAACCAGCCCGAGCGAGAGTCCGATCGCGACGCCGAACGGGAGCGCGAGCAGTGCGTGCACGGTTCAGGCGACACGCCCATCGCGCGGCTCGAGCGGAAGGCCCGCCTTCCGCCATCCCTTCATGCCGCCATCGAGGTTCGAGACCTCGAAGCCGGCGCGTTTGAGCGACTCGGTCGCGAGCGCACTGCGGTTGCCACTGCGGCAAACGGCAATGATCTGCCGACCCTGTGGCAGCTCGCGGTGGCGCTCGCCAAGCTCGCCGAGTCGGATGTGGGTCGCGCCGGGGATGTGTCCGGCCGTCCACTCGCCGTGCTCGCGGACGTCGAGGATCACGGCCTCGCCGCGCTCGGCGAGCTCGGCGGCCTGCCGCGCGTCGACGCCGTCCTTCTTGCCGAAGAGAGCCATCGCTCAGCCTTCCTCCGCGACGAGCTCGATGCCCTCAGCCTCGAGATCGGCGACGCCGCCGTCGGTGACGTGGATCAAGTTCTCGACGTTGTCGCGTTGCAGCAGCGAGGCTGCGATCGAGCTGCGGTTGCCGGCCGAGCAGGCGACCGCGAGCGGCTTCCCGTCGAGCGCGTCGTCGATCTTGCTGGGCGCGTTCTCTCCCAGCTCGTAGTAGGGGACGTGACGGGAGCCTTCGACGTGACCCTGCTGCCACTCGTCGTCTTCACGGACGTCGAGCAGCCTCACCTCGCCCGCCTTGAGCCGCTTCGCCAGTGTCGGCACGTCGATCGCGGGTGTCGAGCCGGTCTCGAGACCGGCGGCCCGCCAGGCGGCGATGCCGCCGGCGAGGTACCCGGACAGTTTGCGGAAGCCGACCGCCTCGAGCATGCGCAGGAGCCGATGCGCGTCCCGGTCGCTCCCGGCGAGGATGACGACATTCGTGTCGGGGTCGACGACCCAGGCGGCGCGGGTTCCGACGGCCGCGTTCACCATCGTCACGTTGAGCGAGCGAGGAACATGCACGCCGTCGAACTCGCGCGGGGCACGCCCGTCGATCAGCGTCGAGCCGTCGTCGAGCAGTTCCTTGACGCGCGCCGGCGTGAGCGGATCGAGAGGCGCCGCCTCGGTCAGCAACGGCCCTCTGTTGAGCTCGACGATGCGTTGGAAGTTCGGCGGCTGCGGCGCGAGGTCGGACGTCAGCTCGCGCACGAACCGCTGCTCGTCGTCGATCTTCAACAGCCGGTTGAAGCGCCGCTCGAACCCGATGGTGGAGAGGGGCTTCTCACTCATGCCGGCGCCGCCGCAGAGCGAGCCGCCGATGTGCCCCGGCCAGACCTCGGCGAAGTCCGGCAGCTCGAGCAGCCTCCGCGTCGAGGCGTAGAGGCCGCGCGCGCCTTCCTCGGGCTCGACCGCGAGGTCGGGGCGAGCGACGTCGCCGACGAAGAGCGAGTCGCCGGTAGCCAGCAACCACGGCTCGTCACTGCGGCTTCTATCTTCGACCAGGAAGGAGATGTGCTCGGGACGGTGGCCCGGCGTCGCGAGCGCAACTATGCGCACGTTGCCGAGCGCGACCGCGTCGCCGTCTGAGAGCGGCTCGTGCTCGTAGGCGACACCCGCGTCCTTGGAGACGTGGATCGTCGCTGCGGTCGCCGCCTGCAGGCGGCCGTGGCCTGAGACGTGGTCGGCGTGGTTGTGCGTCTCGAGGATGTGGGTGATCTCGAAGCCGTGCTCGTCGGCGAGCGCGAGGTAGTCCTCGATCTCCCACTTGGGGTCGATGACCGCCGCCTCTCCGCCGTCGGCGATCACGTAGGAGGCGCAGCCGAGGTCGTCATGCAGTACCTGGCGAAAGAACATTCGCGGGTCAGGTCTCCTTCATCTCAGGTGTGCCATGAACCGTTCGCCGTCACTGAAGCGGCCCACCCACGAGCTTGGCCAGATCCGCGAACTGTCGCTGCAACCCGCCGCAGACCTGCTCGCAGAGGGCGAGCACGCTCTCGTCGGCGATCGCGTACAAGGTCGAGGTGCCCTGCTTGCGGCGGCTCAAGATGCCCGCCTCATGCAGCACACCGAGATGCTTGGAGACGTTCTGCTGCGAGCTCTCAAGCGCCTCAGTCAGCTCATGCACGGTCGTCTCGCCGTCGCGGAGACGGTCGAGGATCTTGATCCGCATCGGCTCGCCGATCACGCGGAACCGTCGCGCGATCAACTCGACGATCGGATCGGGCAAGGGATGGGGAAGAGACATCGGCAACTCCAGGGTCGAATGATCCCGCTACCCATGCTATACAACTGTATCGTTGTTCAATAGAGGAGTTGGAGATGCGCAACCTAAATATCGACGCCGTCGAGCAGTCTGCGGCCAAGGCCCGCCAGGAGCCGGAGGCGCTCCGCCAACACGTCGAGCTCAAAGGCGAGTGGCAGACCGGCGAGGGCGAGCCGCAGTTCCGGGCGACGATCCCCTACCCGCAAGGCGAGGTCGAATTCACCGCCGACTTCCCGCCACCCCTCGGCGGCAGCGGCGCCGCGCCCAGCCCACTCGCCTACTGCTTCTGGGGCGGCCTCGCCTGCTACGCAATGACCTTCGCCACCGAAGCCGCGCGCGAGGGCGTCGAGCTGAGCGCCCTCCACGGCACCGTCGAGGCCGACGTCGACCTGACCCGCTCGCTCGGCGTCAGCGACAACCCGCCGGTCAGCGAGATCCGCTGGACGCTCCAGGTCGACACCGACGCCCCGGCCGAGACGATCGAGCGGCTCAAGCGCCAGGCCGACGAGCGCTGCCCCGCCGCCTATTGCATCCGTAACCCGATCGAGCTGCACACGGAGCTTCGGGCGTGACCGCCGCGGCGACGCTGGGCTCGATGATGGACGGCAAATGGGGTGCCGGCTGGGTCGTGCTGGTCATCGCGGCGATGGTCGTCATGATGGCGGGCATGGGCTGGATGATGTGGTCGATGATGCGCGGCGGCGGCCATGGTCGAAGCGAAGCGCCCGGCGCGCGGGAGGAGCTCGCGGCGCGCTACGCAAGAGGCGACCTGACCACCGATGAGTACCAGGAGCGCCTGCGCGTTCTCGAGGAGACGAATGGATGACCGCCTTCGCGCGGCGCGCGGCTCGCCCGGAGCCGATGAGGGTCCCGCGGTCGCTTGACGAGGATCCCGGCCTGGTCCTCGCCGACAGCACCTGGGGCGAGATTCAGCCGATCGAGCTTGCGCCGGGCGTGCGCGTGGTGGGCGAGCGGGAGGTCATTGCGCACATCGAGTCCGGTGGCCGCTGCTACGACAGCCGTCG
>DAITAW010000030.1:0-27612 GCA_036824055.1 Gaiellaceae bacterium
TCCTCTTCATCGACGAGCTGCACACGATCGTCGGCGCCGGCGCTGCCGAAGGCGCCGTCAGCGCGGGCAACCTGCTCAAGCCGATGCTCGCGCGCGGCGAGCTCCGAGCCGTCGGGGCGACCACGCTCGACGAATACCGCAAGCACATCGAGAAGGACGCGGCCCTCGAGCGTCGCTTCCAGCCGATCTTCGTCGGCGAGCCGTCGGTCGCGGACACGATCGCGATCCTGCGCGGCCTGAAGGAACGTTACGAAGCGCACCACGGCGTCCGCATCCGCGACGCGGCCCTCGTTGCCGCTGCGGTTCTCTCCGACCGTTACATCACCGACCGCTTCCTCCCCGACAAGGCGATCGACCTCGTCGACGAGGCGGCGTCGCGCCTCCGCACGGAGATCGACTCCAGCCCGCTCGAGCTGGACGAAGCCGATCGCCGCGTACGCCAGCTCGAGATCGAGCTCGCCGCGATGCAAAACGAGGATCGCGCTTTGCGCGATCCTCTAGCTGCCGAGCTTGCCGGGGCCAAGGAGGAGCGAGACGGCCTGGCCGCGCGTTGGGCGACCGAGAAGGAAGCCCTCGACCGCGTGAAGGAGATCACCCAGAAGGTCGACGAGCTCCGCATGGAATTCGATCGCGCTGAACGAGTGGGGGACTTCAACCGAGCGGCCGAGATCCGCCACGGCGAACTTCCCGAGCTCGAACGGGAGCTCTCGGCTCGAGCAGAGCCGCAGGCTCCGCCGATGGTCAAAGAAGAAGTCGACGAGGACGATGTCGCCGCCGTCGTCGCGCGCTGGACCGGCATCCCGGTCGACCGGCTACTCGAGGGCGAGACCGAGAAGCTGATCCACATGGAGGACCGCCTGCACCAGCGCATCGTCGGCCAGGACGAGGCCGTCGAGGCCGTCGCCAACGCGCTCAGGCGTGCACGCACCGGCCTGCAGGATCCGAACCGCCCGATCGGCTCCTTCGTCTTCCTCGGCCCGACCGGCGTCGGCAAGACCGAGCTGGCGCGGGCGCTCGCGGAGTTCATGTTCGACGACGAACGCGCAATGGTGCGGCTCGACATGTCGGAGTATCAGGAGCGCCATACCGTCGCGCGGCTGGTCGGCGCGCCGCCCGGCTACGTCGGCTACGAGGAGGGCGGTCAGCTGACGGAAGCCGTGCGCCGGCGCCCGTACTCGGTGATCCTCCTCGACGAGATCGAGAAGGCGAACAACGAGGTCTTCGACGTGCTGCTGCAGATCCTCGACGACGGCCGCCTCACCGACGGCCAGGGCCGCACGGTCGACTTTCGCAATACCGTCCTGATCATGACCTCGAACCTCCGCTCGCAGGAACAGATGCGCGAGGTCTTCCGGCCGGAGTTCCTGAACAGGATCGACGAGATCGTGGAGTTCAAGCCGCTGACGAAGGATCAGCTCGCAGACATCGTCGAGCTCCAACTGGAACGCCTCCGCGTCAGGCTCGCCGAGCGCGGCCTCGAGCTCGAGCTCACCGACGAGGCAAAGCAGGTCCTGGCCGAGGCAGGTTGGGATCCGACCTACGGCGCCAGGCCGCTCAAGCGCGCGATCCAGCGAATGGTCGAGAACCCGCTTGCACTCCGGTTGCTCGAAGGCGACTTCGGCGAAGGCGACGTCGTTCGCGTCGACGCCAAGGACGGTCAGCTGGTCTTCGAGCGCCCTCCCGCGCGTGAGCCATTAGTCGTCTAGATCGACGACGTCGTCGAAGAAATCGGCGCCGCCCTGCTCGGGCGGAGCGCCGTAGATGTAGAGGACGAGCTCCTCGTCGCCCTCGTTTCGCGCCTGGAGCGGCGTGCCCGGCTCGACCGCGACGACGCTCTGCGGGCCGACGTCGATTCGTTCCGGCGGATCGCCGAGCAGCATCGTCAGCCTCCCCGAGATGACGACGAACACCTCTTCTTGTGCTTTGTCGGCGTGGCGCCGCCCGCGTGTGCCCGCCGGATACCGCCACACCCGCCCGCGCGAGTGCTTCAGGCCCGCCGCTGTGGTCACATCGGCGGCCTGCCGCGGCGCCATGCCCTCGACCGCGGGCGGCCGCTCTTCCCATTCCAGCTTTGACACATCGGCGACCCGATAGCCCACGGTGGGACCATAAAGAAAGGGCCGCTCCCCACAGCGGCCCTTCGTCTTACGGCTGAGCCCATCCTGGATGCCGATTGTTTGGTGATCGTGAGGTTTCCCTGAGAAAATCAGAACGTGGGTCTTTATAGCGCCGCCAGCCGCAAGCTTCAGGACCGCTTCGACACGAGGCGGCTGGCCGATCGGATCGAGGACCGGATCGTTCATGACCGGATCGACGAGGCCGACCGCGCGTTCATCGAGGCGCGCGACATGTTCTTCATCGCGACGACCGACGAGGACGGACAGCCGCAAAGCTCATACAAGGGTGGGGAGCCGGGGTTCGTCCGCGTGCTCGACGATACGACGATCGCCTTCCCGCTCTACGACGGCAACGGGATGTACCTGACAGCCGGAAATCTCGCCGCGACGAAGAAGGTCGGCCTGCTGTTCATCGACTTCGAGGGACGAAAGCGGATGCGCCTGAACGGCGAGGCCTCCGTCGACGACAATGATCCGTTGCTTCCCGAGTATCCGGAGGCGCAACTCATCGTTCGCGTCAGCGCCACCGAGGTCTTTCCCAACTGCCCGCGTTACATCCACGAGTACAAGCTGGTCAAGCGTTCCCGCTTCGTGCCCAAGGCCGAGTGCGAGACGCCGGTGCCGCAGTGGAAGCAGAGCGACTGGGCCCACGACGTCCTGCCCGAGAACGATCCGGCCAACGATCCCGCGCGGGAAGTCATCCCGCGCGGGTGAGTCGACTCGCAGCGCGCGTCTAGCCGAGCCTCGAGCGCATGGCGCGGACGAGCGCACCGGCGTAGCGCATGCCTTCGGTGTCCGGCTCGCGGCCGAGGAAGCGCCAGCGGCGCTGCTCGTACCAGAGGCAAGCACGGAGCTCCTCCAGCGTTCGCGGAACGTCACCGGTCCGTCGCCAGCGTGCGAACGCGTCGCTCGCGGCCTCGGTGCACAGGTCTCGGTCCCGTGGTGCAAACGTCACGGCGAACCTGGCGTAATCGCTCCACTCGCCGTAACCGTTCGGTAGATCGGTCTCCCGCAGCTCCCCCGTTTGGATCTGCGTCGCGTACATCTCATACCTCCGAAATACGCAAAGGGCCGCTGCCGCGGCCCTTTGTGGGAATGGTTTGCCCCTTCGGCCTGCGGCGGGCCTCAGGGGCGGTGGAACTGTTTGCTTTCACTCATAGACGCTCGAAGTCGCCGGATCTTGCCCCGGTACCGAGAAATCCCCCTTCAGGGTTACCCGGCTGTGAAAGGCAAGAGCCGCCCCTGCGGTGGGCGGCTCTCTGATTGTCATCGCCGCCGTTTGCGGCCTGCGGCGGCGAGAGTTGCGGCTACTGATTGAGATGCCGTTGCCGGATGAACCTTGCAACGGTTCACCCTTTGGGGTGACACGGCTACGGTTGCCCGCATGATCCTGGTCGTCGCCGCAACCGAACGCGAGCTTGCAGGTGCCGTGGGAGCGGCGACGCTCGCCTGTGGCGTCGGTCCGGTCGAGGCGGCGGCGTCCACGGCGGGTGCTCTCGCGGGACGGCTGCCCACCGCGCTGCTGCACGTCGGCATCGCGGGTGCGCGGGGCATCCCCGTCCCTCAGCTCGTGATCGGCTCCGAGGCGGTCTACGAAGACGCATTGATCGGTGGGCTCGTGCCGGCACGCGTGCACCCGGATCCGCGCCTCGTAGACGCTGCACAAAGAGCGCTGCCCGACGCCCGCGTCCTGCCGATCGGAACGAGCGCCCGCGTAGGTGGCACGAGCGAATGCGAGGTGGAGGCGATGGAAGGGTTCGCGGTCTTGCGCGCGGCGAAGGTTGCCGGTGTCCCCGCGGTCGAAGTGCGCGCCGTCTCGAATGAGATCGACGAGCCGGATCGAGGACGCTGGCGCTTCGACGAAGCGCTCGCTGCGCTCGACGCCGCGCTGCCGAAGCTGCTGTCAGCGCTCGACGGGTGACGAGGATCTGGTTGCGAGCGGCCGCCCTCGCGGTGGTCGTCGTCGGCGCCGTCGTCGGCCTGACGGTGTACTTCAGCACCGAGAAGGTTCCACGCTGCCTCGCGTCAGGGGTCAAGACGTGGCGACCGCCTGCAGGAGGCGGGACGCACCACTACGAAGTCGTGATCCTCGATCGCTCGGCGTGCTTCTTCGACCTGGATCAGCAGCAGCGCCTGGTCGGGGCGTTGTCTCTGTCGCAGGCAACGTGGCTCAGCGGCAAAGTGCCCACCTCGTCCGACACGATCCGTGTCGCGGACCCACAACCTGGAGTCGCTTTCGTGACCCAGCGTGGACTGCTCGGGTTTCGCGTTCTCGATTCCAACACGAACCGCACGCTCTACGTCACCCACTTCAAGGGCTTCACCTGGAACCCTCGCTTCGGGCCCGACCCGCCGAGCCACGGGCTCTCGCTCGCTCCTGACCGTCCGGAGCTCTGGGTGCTCGACGCTCCGAACAGCGTCGTGCACGTCTTCGACGTGAGCGCGCTCCCCGGCCGGCCGCCGCAGCAGCTCGCGGACATCCGCTTGTCGAAGCCGATCTCCGGCGACGAGAGCCCGTGCTCGCGTGCGTGCGGTCGCATCGGCTCCCTCCGGCACAGCGCGGACGGGCGCTTCGTCTACATCGGCGATGCGGGGGACGTCATCGACACGCGGACGCGCCAGATCGTGGCCAACCTGGAGGCGCTCCACAACTCCCGGACACAACTCGAAGTCGACTGGGTCGCCGGCAAGGCAGTGTTCCCCGTTCACGGTTAGTGCCCCTACCGGCAATACACGTCGGCTTGTGGCCCGCGATCACGCGGCGCCAGAGCCCACCCTCGCCCTTAGCAAGGCAGACCAGCCTTGCTGTGGTCGAGTGCGGCCTCTGGCTTGGTGCTCGCAACCCACAAGCTCGACAGCATTACCGGCAGGGGCACTAGATTCGAACGCGTGCCTCCGCCGCCGCTGCCGCCGCCGCTGCCACCCGAGACCCGAACCGTTGGTCAGCTCGTCGCGGAGGCCGTGAAGCTGTACGGCGCACGCTTCTGGCCCTCGCTGGCTCTCGGCATCGGGCCGGCGCTGTTCGGCGTGGCCGACAGCGAGCTGCACGGCCTCGTGCGTGCGCTGTTCGACGTTCTTCTCGGGCCGCTCGTCTTTGCGGCGTCGTACGCCGCCGCGGTTTCGCTGGTCAGGCCGATCGGCCGCGGTCGTTACGTGCTCGTTGCACTGGCGGCCGGATTCGTGGCCTTCTTGCCGATCTGCCTGGCGAGGCTATTCCGCGATTTTCCGGGGATCAACCTCATGGCCGTCGCCTGGCTCGCGTTCTTCTGCCTGGCGGTGCCGGCAGCGCTCGTCGAACGACGCGGCTTCCTCGGCGCGATGCGTCGGGGAATGCAGCTGGCCCGCGCTGACTACGTCCACGCCGTGGGCTCCCTTGCAACGCTCCTCATCACCATCTTCCTGACGGGTCTCGTGCTGTTCTTCTCGTTGCGCGCGCTGAGCGATCAGGCGCTGCGCGTCGCGGCGCTCCTCGCGCTGCTGATCCTGACGCCCATTTTCATGCTCGGCGCCGCGATCCTGTACGTCGACCAGGAAGCGCGAGTAGAGTCGACCTCCCGACCGAGGAGGAAGCGCGATGCCGACGTACATTCTGCTTTCGAGTCTGACGGCGCAGGGCGTTCAGACGCTGAAGTCGAACCCTGACCGGCTCCGCGAGGTCAACAAGGACGTCGAGGAGCTCGGCGCCAAGGTTCTCCACCAATGGGCGACGCTCGGCGACTACGACTTCGTGAACATCGTCGAGGCACCGGACGCGGCGACGATCGCCCGCGTCTCCGTCTCGCTCGGCGCTCGTGGCAGCACGAAGATCCGCACGCTCACGGCGCTCACGATCGACGAGTTCCTCACCGCGCTCGGGTAGCGCCTCAGTCCGCGCGCCCGCGGAGCACGCTGATGCCCCAGGCGCGCCCGGAGTCGAAGAGCTCGTCCGGATCGACTTCGTCTGCCCACCCGAGGAAGTGCTTCGCCGGCTCTTCGTCGGTCGAGCCGTAGACCGCGCGCCGGGCCGGGGCGTGGGGTAGCGGCTCGATCCGCTCGCCGCGCTCGAGTGCGTCGCGGCGCGCCTGTGCTTCTTCGGCGACGGGCCCTTCTTCGTAACCGCGCGGCACAACGGTGAGTGTACGCTCGGCCTCGTGTCCGCAGCGCTCGCCGTCAGCGGTCTGGTGAAGCGCTACGGCGCCGTGGAGGCACTCGGCGGCGTGGATCTCGAGGTCCGCGACAGCGAGCTCGTCGGCCTGCTCGGGCCGAACGGCGCCGGGAAGTCCACGCTCGTCAAGATCGCGTGCGGACTGGTCCGGCCGACAGCCGGGAGCGCGGCAGTGTGCGGCGCTCGTGCCGGGTCGCGAGAGGCCCGAGCGGTGCTTGGATACCTCGCTGAGCTCTTTCGCTTTCCGGGCTGGATGACGGCCGACGAGTTGCTCGAGCTGCATCAGCGCCTGGCCGGCTCGCGCGGCGGCGAGCGCGAGCGCGTCGAGCTGCTCGAGCTCGTCGGCTTGCAGGAGGCGCGGCGGCGACCCGTCGAAGCGATGTCGAAAGGAATGCAGCAGCGCCTCGGAATCGCGCAGGCGCTTGTCGGCTCACCGCGGCTGCTCGTGCTCGACGAGCCGACGAGTGCGCTCGACCCGGTCGGCAGGCGGACGGTCCGCACGCTGCTCGAAGAGCTGAAACGGCGCGGCGTGTCCGTACTGCTCAACTCGCACCTGCTCAGTGAGATCGAGCTCGTCTGCGACCGTGTCGTCATCCTCCTTGACGGACGTGTCGTGACGGCGGGCACACCGGCCGAGCTCGCGAGGCCGCGCGGCGTCGAGATCGAGACGGACGCAGGGATTCGCACGTACCCAGAGGCGGGGCGCGACGACATCCCCCGCCTGGTCAGCGAGCTGGTGCGCGACGGACGGAACGTCTACGGCGCGCGTCTCCTCAGCTCGACGCTGGAAGACGTGTACGTCGAGGCTGTCGGCGGTGAGACCTCGTGACCGCGATCTGGACGATCGCCGGTTACGGACTCCGCGAAGCGCTCCGCCGCAAGGTGTTCGTCGTCGTCTGCTTGCTGACGCTGGCATTTCTTGCTCTGTACTGGCTCGGGGCGCGCTACGCGTTTCATCACATCCAGGGAGTGCAACCGCCCGAGGGCGTCAACGCGCGCACGTTCGCAGGCGCGTTCCTCTTCGGGATGGCGATGTTCGGGACGCTGTTCCTCGGCGTCGTGCTGGCTGTGTTCCTGACACTCGGGACCGTTCGCGGCGACGCGGAGCGCGCCCTGCTCCAGCCGCTCGTCGTTCGCCCGATCGGCCGGTCGAGCCTGCTCGTCGCGCGTTTCCTCGGGGCCGCGGCCGTGTGCGCGCCGTACGTCCTCATCCTCTACTTCGCAGCGATGGTGCTCACGGGGCTCGAGGGCTCCTGGTGGCCCGATCGGATCGTGATGCCGGGCCTCGAGCTCGCCGGCGGTGTCCTCATCGTCGCCGGGTTGTCACTCCTCGGCTCGGTTTTTCTGAGCTCGATCGCGAATGGGATCGCGATCTTCATGCTCTTCGGCGCGGGTCTCGTCGCCGGGCTGCTCGGCAACATCGGACACGTCCTCAACTCGCCGGGTCTGATCCACGCCGCGAAGATCGCGGCCTGGGCGATTCCATTCGAGGCCCTCTATCAGGACGCGCTCCGCGCGATCACGGAGAAGACGTCGGGGCTGACGGGCTTCCTTCTCCGGCTCGGCCCGTTCGGCGGCGCGGAGCAGGGTGGAATCGGGCTACGGCTGTGGGCGGTCGCGTATCTCGTGCTCGTCGGACTCGTTGCCATAGCCGGGTTCGCCCGGCGAGATCTCTAGCGCGCCTAACGAGACACGGCGACTTCTGCGGCGAGCCCGGCGTTCGCGACGACGAGATCACGGTTCGCCGCCAGCGTCCGCCCGCCGCTGTGCTCGTGCAGGTACGCCAGGACGAACGGCGTCACGGCCTGACCCGTAACACGGTCCCGTTCTGCAGCGGCGAGCGCTTCTTCGATCAGCGGCTCGACATCGTCGAGGCTGTCGTCGGGGGGACGGGCGAGCAGGAGCCCGCCGCCGCCCAGATCCCAGTGTGCGCGTGCAACTCGCCCGGCCTCTGCCGCTGACTCCACGCGGGTCGGCACCGTTGGCCCGCCGTGCGCCGAGTAGAACAGCGGCAGCGTGTCCGTGCGAAAACCGAGCACAGGCACGCCGAGTGTCTCGAGCACCTCGAGGGTTGCGAGCACGTCGAGCAACGACTTGATCCCGGCGGAGACGACGAGCGCCGGCGTCCGGGCGAGCTCGCCGAGGTCGGCGGAGACATCGGGCGGATTCGGAAAGCCGCGGTGCACGCCACCGAGCCCACCCGTCCCCATGAAGCGAATCCCCACTGCACGGCAGACGGCAAGCGTTCCACCGACCGTCGTCGCGCCGACAGCTCTCTGGATCACGCAGGCGGCGAGGTCGCGGGGTCCGGCCTTCCGCGCGCTCGCGTCGAACCGCCCAAGCTCCTCGTCCGAAAGCCCGACACGGATCTTGCCGTCGAGCACGCCGACCGTCGCCGGCACTGCGCCGGCCACGCGAACCCGACGCTCGGCCTCGAGCCCGACCGCCATGCCCTCACCCGCAGGGAAGCCGTGAGCGACGAGGGTCGTCTCGAGCGCGACGACTGCCTCTGCCTCCCGGACTTCGTCGGAGACGACGATCACGGCATCGCACCAGGCTGCGCGACGCAGCGTGCCGCAGCGTCGAGGGCAAGCTCGGGCCCGCCGACGAGGAAACCGGCGGCCAAGGCGTCGCCGGCGCCGGTCGCGTCGACGACCTCGCCGTCGCGCGCCGGCAATTCCACCCGTTCGTCACCCAGGACGAGCAGCCCGCGTGCGCCGCGTTTCACGACCGCCGTCGGTGCGAGCCCGTACGCCGCGCCCACGATCTCCCACTCGGCCTCGTTCGCGAAGATCACGTCGGGCTCCAGCTGCTCGAGTTGCTCGCGGAAGCGCGCGGGCCCGTGCTCGCGAATGCGTGTCCACGCGGAGAGATCGACGCTCACGCGCGCACCGTGCTCGCGCGCCAACGTCGCGGCGTGGAGCGCGGCGCCGTCGATCGGCGTCGCGAGCAGTGCATACCCGGAGATGTGGAGACGATCGCATGCAAACCACGCAGGGTCGAGATCGTCCGCGGACAGCTCTGGCGCGACGCCGCGATCCGATGCCATCGTCCGCTCACCGTCTGCGCCGACGAGGGAGACGACGACGCCGTTCTGGCTGCCGACCGGCCCGACGAGCTCGACGCCTCGTCCCTCGAGCTCCGCCGTGACGAGCCGACCGGTCAGATCATTGCCGCGCTTCGACACGGTCCGCGCCCGTGCGCCGAGCGCCACGGTCCACGCAGCGACATTCGCCGCCTGGCCACCCGGAGCCGTCTGCGTGGAAGCGAGCGCGTCGGCTCCTGGGATGAGCGGCTCGCCCAGACGCACGATCACATCGAGTAGGACGTCGCCGAGCGTGACGATCAACACACCTACAATCGTCCCATGGACGGCGAGCACAGGGGCGGCCGGCTCGGCTCGTTCGTCGTGGGCGGGGTGCTCGGGGCTTCTGCAGCCCTGGCCGCGGCACGTCGCAGGCGGCGCCGAACCGAGCCCCAGCGTCCTGTGTTCCAGGGGCTCGAGGCATTCGAGGGCGCGCCGTGCTATCGCGAGATCGTCGACAAGCAGCGAGACGATCTACACCTACACCCGTGACTCAGCGCGCAGCAGCGTGCGCAGGTTGATGTCGGCGTCGCCGATCTCGAGGGTCCGCCCGAGCCTCATCACCTCTTCGGACACGGTGACATAGCGCCGGCGCGTCACGAGTGGGCGTCGCGAACGGATGACGAGGAAGGGGCCGTAGACACGACCCTCGAACGCTGCGTGCGGACTCGGTAACGCGAACCGAATCGTCTGACGCGGTTTCACGTTCGTGGTGTCGCTGGCGTCGAAGACCCAGACGCCGCGGCCGAGTGGCTCCGGAACGTCCTTCAACGCCGAAGCGAGCAGCGCCGGGTCGGCGCGCGGGAGCGTATGACTCGAGAAGGAGCGGTTTCGCTCCCACGCCGCGAGGTACACGGGCTCGTACCCGAGCAGGACGTCGGTGGGGCGAGAGGTCGACGCGAGCCACGCCCCTGCGGCGTCACGCGCCTGTGTCTCGCCCGGGGGATCGCCGTCGAAGATCGGCGGCGTCTTCTCGTGCGTCCAACGGACCTCGCCGACCAGGAGCACCGCAACCGCGGCGACCGCGACTACAGGTGCCAGGCGTCCCCCACGCCGGCCGATCTCTACCAGCGGCATGGCGAGCAGCACGCTGAAGAACGGCAGCGCGAAGATCAGGTGACGTGCTTCCGGCGAAGTGGTCGAGTTGAGCGTCGCGAGCATGAATGCAACAGCCGGCACCGCGACGACGCAGGCGAACAGCGCCACGCTTTCCGCGCGGCGGCGCCAGAGCAGGATCAGTCCCACGAGGGCGAGCAAGAGGACGGGCGTCGACCACGTCCGATGCCCGGCGCTGAAGTCGCCGGCGACCCACCAGAAGTAGTGGAGCACCGAGGTCGGTGACCCGAGCCGCGGCCCGCCGCCGCCCACGCCGACGTCGAAGCGGTCGCGCAAAACGAGGTCGGCCCACCAGAAAGGGATTCCGGCGAACGCGACCGCGGCCAGCGTCAGGAGCGCCGCCCGCAGCCTCCGGCGCCGCAGCACGACGAACAACCCCTGCGCGGCGACGACCAGGGCCGCGTACGGATGGCTGGCAAGCATCAGCAGCAGCGCCAGCCCCCAGAGCACGAACCGGCGCCGGCCGCCATGGTCGAGCGCGGACAGCAGCGTCAGGAACGAGAGCAGGCTCGTGAACAGGAACAGGCTGTACATCCGCCCGAAGATCCCGTGGAAGATCAGGACCCAGCTCCCCGACGCGAGCGCGGCGGCCACGAGGCCGACGGTTCGGTCGGCGAGTCGTGCCCCAAGGAGCGCGATCAGCGGGACGCTCGCGACGGCGAAGACGAGCGACACGATGCGGAGCCCGGTCAGCCCGCCACCGAGGTGCACGACCAGCCACGCGAGGGCGAAATGGAGCGGAGCGCCTCCACGTTCCGTAACGACCGTGCGCAGCACGTGCCCGAGTGAGCCGCGACCCACGAACAGGGCGAGCGCCTCGTCCTCGTGGGGCGGCCACGTGCGGAGGAACCAACCGAGGACGCCGGCCAGCGTCCCCGTCACGGCGGCGGTTCCGGCCCAGAAGACGTCCACCTCCTGGACACGCAGACGGGCGCGCGCGAACGCGGAGGAGTGGGTCGCGAGCTCCACCACGGGCTGTCTCTTTACGGTGTCCAGGCCGATGACACTGCTAGCGTCCTAAATCTCGTGCCCACGTACGAATACAAGTGTCCGAACGGGCACGTCTTCGAGGTCTTCAAGCGCATTGCCGACCCGCCGCCGGAGGCGTGCCCGGTCTGCGGAGCGTCGCCCGTCGAGACCGTTCTCTATCCCGTCCCAGTCCATTTCCGTGGCTCCGGTTTCTACTCGACCGACTACGGGCGCGGCGGCCGCAAGCGAGACCGGGCGAAGGAGTCGTCCTCGGAGTCGGGATCTGACTCCGGTTCGGGCGACAAGAAGGACAAGAAGGACACACCGCCAGAGAAGAAGGCCGCAGAAGCCGGGTAACTCAACCGCTAACGGAACTGGGTGTTGCCGACGACGCAGCCCGGCCCGTACTGACCCGACCCGGGCCGAGGTGGCTGAGGAGCAGCACGCCCGGTGACCATTTGCACGACGGAGATGTTCTGTTCGTCTCCGACGATCACCGAGGCGCCGCCGATCGACGTCGCCGTTCCCCCGAGACGGCAGTGCAGCGCGCTCTTTTGGCCTGCGCGCTTCAGCACCCAGCCGAGCTGCACGAACTGCCAGGCGGAGAGGTCGGTGGTCAGGGGCTTCAGGAGCGAGTCGCCGTCGAACGGGAGGCGCAGGACGGTCCCGAAGCCGAGCAGCTTGGCCATCACCGCGCGCATCACGGCCTGCTGGCGCAGACCTCGTGTGATGTCGCTGTCCGCGGGATTGAGCTGGTTCTCGCGGACGCGCGAGTAGATGAGCGCGCGCTGACCGTTCATGTGCTGCGTCCCCTTGTTGAACCGGTAGCCGCGCCAGGTCGCGCAACGTGACGCCTTGTAGGGACAATCGAACTTGTTCGAGAGGATCGGCGCCGGCACGTTGACGTCGACGCCGCCGATGTTGTCGATGAGGGTCTTGAAGCTGCTGAAGTCGACGATCATCACGTGATTGATCTGGAGCCCCGTGAGGCCGTCGATCGTCCGCACCGTGAGCGCGGCGCCGCCCAGCTGGTAAGCGGAGTTGATCCGGTCCTCGCCGTGACCGGGAATCGGCACGCGCAGATCCCGCGGAATCGAGAGGTACACGAGCCGGTGCCGGCTCGGATCGGTGCGCAGGATCATGATCGAGTCCGAATGGTTCAGGCTGGCGCGCTGGTCGGTGTTCTGGTGATCCCGGCCGAGCAGCAGCATCGTCGTCGGGTTCGAGAGCATGAGCCCGTTCTGTTTCGCCAGCACGGGAAGCACGGACTGGTCGAGCCGAGCGTTCGCCTTGTCGACCCCGCTGCGGAAGGCCAGGTAGCCGGCGATTCCCCAGACGACCGCGACCACGAGCACGACGATCAAGCCGATGCCGATGCGTCGTCTCCAGCTCCAGCGGCGGCGTGGTCGCCGGATTTTCGGCTCACGTGGTCTGCGTCCGTTCCGGTCCGGCCGCGTCGGTTGCGGACGTTCTAGCGGAACCTTTCCCTTGACGCGCCCGCCCCGATAGACGCGATAGGGCTTCTCTCCCGTCGGCATCGAGCCAGTAGGGTAGCCGCGCGCTTTGAACGAGAAACGCGTCATCGGCGTCGACATCGGCGGCACCAAGATCCTGGCCGGGCTCGTCGACCGGGAAGGGCACGTGGAGCACCGCCGCGAGCATCCGACCCGGACCGCCTCCGAAGACGAGTTCCTGACCGGTCTCGACGCGGCGGTCGAGGAGCTCCTGACGGACGACATCGGTGCGCTCGGGTTCGGCATCCCGTCTCCGATCGACCAGCGGACCGGCCGGGCTCTGCAGGCGGTGAACCTGCCGCTGACGGACATCGCCTTCCGCGACCGGATGAAGCAGCGCTTCGGCCTCCCGGTCGGGATCGAGAACGACGCGAACGCTGCGACCTATGCGGAGTTCCGTTTCGGCGCGGCGCGCGAGGTCGACTCGATGGTGATGCTCACACTCGGGACGGGCTGCGGAGGCGGCGCCGTCGTCGACGGGAAGCTCTTCCGCGGGTGGGCGGAGTTCGGGCACATAGTGATCGAGTACGACGGCCTCCCCTGCCAGGGGTCGTGCACGGGGCGCGGGCATCTCGAGCCGTACGTCACCGGGGTCGCGGCGGGGAAGCTGGCGGCGGCGGAGTTCGGCCCGGCGGTCGACGCGCATCGGCTCGTCCGCCTGGCGAACGAAGGAGAGCCTCGAGCGATCGAGATCCTCGGGGGCATCGGCCGCCGCCTCGGCGCCGGCATCGGCAGCCTCGTGAACATCTTCAACCCGGAGCTCGTCGTGATCGGCGGCGGCTTCGCCGCCGCCGGCGATTTCGTGCTCGACCCGGCGCGGGAGATTCTGCGCCGTGAAGCGCTCGCGCGAGCGGGCTACCGCGTGCCGATCGTGCGCGCCGAGCTCGGGACTGCCGCGGGCCTGATCGGCGCCGGTCTCGTCGCGTTCGACGCAGCGGGATAGCACGTGCCGCTCGCCGTCTGCGCGACGCCGATCGGGAACCTCGACGACGTCACGCTGCGCCTCCTGGAGGAGCTTCGCTCCGCCGACGTCGTGCTCTGCGAGGACACGCGACACACCCGCGTGCTGCTCGACCGGCACGGGATTTCCGGCGCGAAGCTCCTGTCGTACCACGAGCACAACGAGGCCAGGCGGACCGCGGAGCTCCTTCCCCGGCTCCTGGCCGGCGAGCGTGTCGCTCTCGTCAGCGACGCGGGGATGCCGGGCATCAGCGATCCCGGGGCACGCCTGGTCGGAGCCGCGCTCGAGGAAGGTGTGCCAATCACCGTGCTCCCCGGCCCGTCTGCCGTCGACACGGCGCTCGTTGCGGGCGGGTTCGCGGCCGATCGCTACCAGTTCGTCGGGTTCCTGCCACGCGGGGCCGGCGCGTTGACGGCTTTGTGGCGCGAGCTCGCCGGGTGGCCGTATCCCGTGGTCGCGTTCGAGTCGCCCCAGCGACTCCCCGCGACGCTGCGCTCGTTGGCCGCGGCGCAACCCGGGCGCCAGGTAGCCGTGTGTCGCGAGCTCACGAAGAAGTTCGAACAGGTCGTGCGCGGGCCGGCCGCGGAGGTGTCCGCACGCTTCGCGGAGCCGCCGAAGGGCGAGATCACGCTCGTGCTCGGGCCGGGAGAGGAGGAGCCCGACCTGCCGGCGGCTCTCGGAGCAGTCGCCGAACTGGTCGCGGCAGGAGTCCCACGCCGTCAGGCCGCCGACGTCGTGTCGCGGCTGACCGGCGCTGGGCGCAACGAGCTCTACCGTCGTACTTTGTAGCCAGTATTGACAACAGAGACCGAGCCTTGCTACGGTCACGTTGTTCTCAAAACTGGCAACGAGGAGGAATTGTGCGGCGGCTTGCGATCCTGATCATCTGCGCGTGTGCGTTCCCTGTCAGCGGCGCCCGGGCCTGGACGTGGCCCGTCGACGGTCCAGTCCTGCGGCCGTTTACGTTCGACCAGGCGCACCCTTACGCGGGTGGCCAGCATCGCGGCGTGGATCTCGCGGCTCCGACCGGCAGTCCCGTCCTCGCCCCGGCTGGGGGAATCGTGTCGTTCGCGGGGACGGTGCCGACCGGTGGCAAGACGGTGTCGATCGAAACGCCGCTCGGCTACACGGCGACGCTCGTCCATCTCGGCTCGATCGGGGTCGCGCGCGGTACGCGCGTGACAGAGGGGTCGGTCGTGGGGACCGTCGGGCCGAGCGGCGTCGTCGACTCCACGGAGCCCTACGTGTACTTCGGCACGCGCGTGACGAGCGATCCGCAGGGGTACGTCGATCCGCTGACCTTGCTGCCTTCGCGTCTTGCGTCGACGCCGTCGGTGGGCGTGGACACAGTCCCGGTTGCGACAGCCCAGAGCGTCGGCTCCGCGGAGCCTGCTGCGACGGCCCCGGTGTCGGAGTCCACCCCGGCGGTTGAGGCGACTGCGAGCCCTGTCGCTGCGGCCGCGACGCCTTCGGGGTCGTCCTTGGCGACCGAGTCGACCTCCGCGGCCTCGACTGCAACGGCCGCACAAACGGCCGGGCCGGTCATGAGTCGAGCCGCCACGGACGTGGCCCCAAACGTTCGTGCCGTTGCCTCGGAGGCCGGCACGGCTGAGGCGCGGCAGCTGCTGCCGCTTGCGGCGGCGCCAGCCGCTTCGGCAAGCGCATCCCACAGGGGCACGCTCATCCGTGCAGAAGCGAAGCACGCGCTGCCCGAGTCGGTCATTGCGGAGATCGCGCAGGGGGAGCAGGCGTCGCAAGGTCTGCACGGCGATGCGCGAACCGTTTCCGCCGGCGGGACGAGCCCACACGCCACGACGAACGGCTGGTCCCGGCTCCCCGTCGTCCTGCTGGTTGCGTTGGCCGTCGCGGCGGGAGTTCCACTTGCGTTCTGCCGGCGGTCCAGAAGAAAGGCGGCTCGTATCATGGTCCTCCCCCGACCGGAGCACGTCCTTGGCAGACAACCAGCAGAGGCAGAAGATCTTGGTGGCCCCGGCCTGGCCGTACGCAGCCGGGAAGAGGCATCTGGGCCACGTGGTCGGCTTCGCAGTGCCCGCGGACATCTTCGCGCGGTACCAGAGGCTGAAGGGGAACGACGTCCTGATGGTCAGTGGGACGGACGAGCACGGTACGCCGGTCATGGTTACGGCGGACCGCGAAGGCGTCTCGCCGCATGAAATCGCCGAGCGCTACAACAAGCTGATTCGAGAAGACCTCCGTGACCTCGGAATCTCGTACGACTGCTTCACTCGCACCACGACGCAGAACCACGCGCGTGTCACCACAGATGTGTTCCGGACGCTCTACGAGCACGGCTGTCTGATCGAGAAGACGACCCTCGGCGCATTCTCAGCGTCGACGGGGAACACGCTGCCCGACCGCTATATCGAAGGCACATGTCCGATCTGCGGCTATGCCGAGGCTCGCGGCGATCAGTGCGACAACTGTGGCAACCAGCTCGATCCGACCGACCTCATCAATCCGCGTTCGATCATCGACGGCACGACGCCCGAATTTCGCGAGACCAAGCATCTCTTTGCCGATCTCCCGCAGTTCGCGGACCGGTTGCGGCCCTGGATCGAGTCGAAGACGAACTGGCGCACGAATGTCCGGAACTTCTCGCTCTCCCTGGTCGGCGATCTCAAGCCGCGGGCGATGACGCGCGACATCGACTGGGGAATTCCGGTGCCCGTGGAGGGTTACCCGCCGGAGACGAAGCGCATCTATGTCTGGTTCGATGCGGTCATCGGCTACTTGTCGGCGGCGGTCGAGTGGGCCCGCAACAGCGGCGACGAAGACGCGTGGCGCGCGTGGTGGCAGAACCCCGATTCGACGCACGCCTACTTCATGGGCAAGGACAACATCGTCTTTCACACGGTGATCTGGCCGAGCATGCTGTTGGGCTACGGCGAAGGCGGTGAGCCCGGCGCCGGAAAAGGTGAATTGCACCTTCCCGACGACGTTGTGGCGAGCGAGTTCCTGACGATGGAGGGCAAGCAGCTGTCGACGAGTCGCGCGATTGCCATCTACGTAAGAGACGTGCTCGAGCGGTACGACCCCGACCCGGTGCGCTACTTCCTCACGGCTGCCGGTCCCGAGACGCAGGACAGCGACTTCTCCTGGGCGGAATTCCTGCGACGGAACAACGACGAGCTGCTCGCCAACTGGGGCAATCTCGTCAATCGGACGCTCACCAATGCCTACCGGAACTTCGGTGAGGTCCCCACCCCGGGTCAGTTGACCGATGAGGATCGTCAGACCCTCACGGCGATCGAGTCCGGGTTCGACGTGGTCGGCCGACTGATCTCGGAGTCGAAGTTCAAGCAAGCGCTCGCCGAAGCGATGCGCCTCTCGAGCCTCGGCAACCAGTACGTCGACCACCAAGCGCCCTGGGCCGTCATCAAGGAAGACCGTGAGCGGGCCGGGACGATCCTCTACGTCGCGCTTCACATCGTGGACTCGCTCAAGGTCATCTTCACTCCCTTCTTGCCGTTTACGAGCCAGAAGCTGCACGAGTTACTCGGGTACGAAGGATGGCTCGCCGGGCCGCTCGAGTTCCACGAGATCGAAGAGGACGGGGGAGACAAGCACACGATCCTCACCGGCGACTACACGAGTTGGGTGGGTCGCTGGCAGCCGAGCGAGCTCCCTGCCGGTCAGAAGCTTCGCGAGCCCGAACCGCTTTTCCGGAAGCTCGATCCCGAGATCGTCGACGAAGAGCTCAAGCGCATCACCCCGGCGTGATCGACACGCACGCGCATCTCGACGCGCTCGAAGATCCCGCAGCAGCAGTCGCCCGCGCCGGCGAGGCCGGCGTCACACGGATCGTCACGGTCGGAACGGATTCGGCCTCCTGGGCCGAGATGCTCCCGATCGTCGAGGAGCACGACGGCGTCTACGGCGTTGCGGGCATCCATCCCCATGCCGCTGCGTCGGAGTTCGACGTCGACACGCTCGAGCGCCTGCTCGCGCACCCGAAGATCGTCGCGGTGGGGGAGATTGGGCTCGACTACTACCGCGACTACGCACCGCGCGACGCTCAGACCAAGGTCTTCATCTACCAGCTCGCGCTCGCGAAACGGGCGCAACTGCCGGTGGTGATCCACAACCGCGCCGCCGATGACGACACGGTCTCAGTCCTGCGGCAATGGTTCGACGGCACGGTCGTGCTGCACTGCTTCTCGTCGCCGGCGCTGCTCGCCGAGGCCGTCGAGCGCGGCTGGTACGTGTCGTTCGCCGGAAACGTCACCTACGCGAACGCCGCTGATCTGCGCGAAGCCGCGCGCGCCGTCCCGACCGAGTTGATCCTCGCCGAGACGGACTGTCCATACCTGGCGCCGCAGCCGGTCCGGGGCAAGACGAACGAGCCCGCGTACATCGTCCACACCGTTGCCGCGCTCGCGGCGGCTCGCGGGGATGAGCCCCAGGCGCTTGCTGCGCAGATCGATGCGAATGCGGCAGTGGCCTTTGGGCTGCTTTGACGGTGAAGGCGAAGAAGAAGCTCGGGCAGCACTTCCTGGTCGACGAGAACATCCTCGGGGTGATCGGCCGCCTGGCCGAGCTCGCCGAAGACGATGTCGTGCTGGAGGTCGGGCCCGGCCTCGGCATCCTGACGAAGTACCTCGCAGATCGTGTCTCCCGGGTCTACGCGGTCGAGCTGGATACCTCTCTCGGGCCGCAGCTCCTCGAACGGCTGGCAGGCCGAGCGAACGTCGAGTTGCGTTTCGGCGATGCCGTGAAGCTCGACCTGGCAGAGACTGCGCCCGGCGCGACGAAGTTCGTGGCCAACCTGCCGTACAACGTCGCGACGCCGCTGATCGCCGAGAGCCTCGACCGTCTGCCAGGGATCGAGCTCTGGACCGTGATGGTGCAGCGCGAGGTGGCCGATCGACTGTTCGCGGTGCCTTCGACCAAGGCGTACGGGGCAGTCTCCGTCCTCGTGCAACTGGTCGCTGAGCGGACAGGCTTCCATCCTGTTTCCCCGGCGGTGTTCCGGCCGCAGCCGAACGTGGACTCCGCACTCGTCGCGTTCCGGCGCACGGGACTGCCTCAGGACTTCCGGCGCGTCAAGCGCGTGGTGGAGGGCTCGTTCGCGCACAGACGCAAACGCCTCGCCAACTCACTGGAGCTCGCGGGAGTCGCGGAACGAGCTCGCGCCGAGGACGCAATCGCGACGATCGGCAGGTCGCCGAATGTTCGCGCCGAAGAGCTCGCGCCACCCGAGTTCCTGGCCCTGACCGAGGCATTGAAGTGAAGCGCGCGCCGGCACCCGCCAAGATCAACCTGTCGCTCGTCGTCGGCCCGCTGCGCGAGGACGGGAAGCACGAAGTGGTGACGGTCTACCAGCGCGTTGCGCTCTCCGACCGGATCGCAGTCGAGCGCTCCCCTGAGCTGAGCGTTGCCGGTTTCGACAGTGACACGCTCGTGCGGCGTGCGCTCGAATGCATCGCCGACGGCGACGGCGCGAGCTTCACCGCGGGCATTCAGAAACGGATTCCCGTGGCTGCGGGCCTGGGCGGCGGCAGCTCGGATGCGGCGACCGCGCTGCGGTTGGCAAACGAGCTGCGAGCCGATCCGTATCCCACCGACCGGCTCCGCGCTTATGCGCGCACACTGGGCGCCGACGTTCCGTACTTCCTGGAGGACGGCCCGCAGCTCGGCACGGGCGACGGGAGCGACCTCGAAGCCCTCGAGCTTCCCCAGGATTACTGGGTTCTGCTCGTCCTGCCCCGCGACATCGCAAAGAGCAACACGGAGCAGGTGTACGCCGAGTTCGACGCGCGCGGAGGTGAGCAAGGCTATGGGGAACGGCGTGCCGCGCTGCTCTCCGCGCTCGAACGAGTGAAGCGCCCGCGCGACCTCGCCGGCCTCCCGCCGAACGACCTCGCCTCGTCTCCGGTGGCGCGTGAGCTCATGGCGCTCGGCGCTTTCCGGGCAGACGTCAGCGGGGCCGGCCCGACGGTCTACGCGCTGTTCTTGCACGGCCACCAAGCGCGTGCAGCGCAGAAGCGAATCTCCCCCGAAGGGCGGACGTGGCTCACGACACCAGCGTGGTACCGTTGATCACATGGCGTACAGCCAGCCGATGATCGAAGCCGGCAGCACGCGAATCGGTCGTTGGTTGCGCGAACGACGACTGCGTCTTGCTCTCTGGGTCGCCGTGATCGAAGGGCTCCTCGTCGCGCTGACGCCCGACCTGACGAAGTGGACCGTGCTCATCATCGGCGTGGTCCTGCTTGCGTTCTACATGGTGGCTGGCCGCCACATGCGGTGGGACGTCGCGCGTCAGCTGTCGTGGATCGCCGCGGCGTCGCAGGCGCTCGCGATCCTCGTGGTCATCCTCGCCTTCGTCCTCAAGCTCGTGGCGATCGTCGCTGTCGTCATCTTCGCGTTGGTCGCCCTTGCGTATCTCTTCTCGGACGCCCGGCGCACTTAAGCTCCCTCGCAGTGGGGCGTAGCCAAGTGCGCGGCCGCCGTCCGGCGACGTTGGCGCTTCGCTGCGACACTTACGGAGACGGTGGAGCGTAGCCAAGTGCTGAGGCGCCGCTTGCGGCGCCGACCGTCGAGGCCGTGGCGGCTTTGCCGTCGCGGCCGCCGTCCGGCGACGTTGGCGCTTCGCTGCGACACTTACGAGATGGTGGGGCGTAGCCAAGTGGTAAGGCAGCGGGTTTTGGTCCCGCGATCCCAGGTTCGAATCCTGGCGCCCCAGTTCTGATGGCACGCAATGATCTCGCAGCGGTCGTCATGGCGGCCGGCCTCGGGACGCGGATGAAATCCGCGACGCCGAAGCACCTGCACCCGCTGCTCGGCCGCCGGCTCGTCGACTGGGTCGTCGCGGCGGTCCGCCCGCTCGGCGCGGATCCACTCGTGGTCGTGCTCTCGCCGGAAGCTGCTGGCGCACTCGACGATGTGACCGTCGCGGTCCAGCAGAAGCCACTCGGAACCGGTGACTCGCTTCGCGCAGCGCGCGAGAGCGTCGGGGACGCGAAAACGCTGCTTGTGGTGTCCGGCGATCATCCGCGGATCACCTCGGATCTGCTCGCCCAGTTGGTGGCAGAGCACCGCTCTGCCACAGCGAGCGCGACCGTGCTCTCGTTCGAGCCGCCCGATGCGCTCGCCTACGGTCGCATCGTCCGCGATGATGACGGTCGGCTGAAGGCCATCGTGGAGGACGCCGATGCGGACGACGCCCAGCGGGCCATCAAAGAGGTCAATTCCTCGATCTATGTCTTTGCCGCCGCCAAGCTCTGGCCTGTTCTCGACCGGATCGAGCCGGCGAACGCGCAGGGCGAGCTCTACCTCACCGATGCCGTGCGGCTGCTGGTCGAAGGAGGAGAGGAGGTCGTCGTGTTCAAGGCTCCGGATGCCGATGAAGTGGAAGGAGTGAACACACGTGTCGAGCTGGCCGACGCAGCTGCGTTCTTGCGCGCCCGCGTGAACCGAGACCACATGCTGGCGGGCGTCACCATCGTCGATCCGCAAACGACCTGGATCGATCCCGACGTCCAGCTCGAGCCCGACTCGACGGTCCATCCGTTCACGGTGCTCCGTGGGCGGACACGTGTCGCCGCCGGCGCCGAGGTCGGCCCGCACGTGGTCGCAGACGACGCCGAAATCGGAGCCGGCGCGAAGGTAGGCCCCTTCTGTTACCTGCGGCCCGGGACGAGGCTCGGGGCGGGCGCCAAAGCCGGGACCTTCGTCGAGATCAAGAACTCCGAGATCGGCGACCGGACGAAGGTGCCTCACCTCTCCTACATCGGCGATGCGGAGATCGGGGAGGATTCCAACATCGCCGCCGGGAACATCACCGCCAATTTCCCCCACCAGCCCGATCGGCCCAAGGGGAAGACGAAGATCGGGAGGAACGTCCACACCGGCATTCACAATGGGTTCGAGGCACCGGTTGAGGTCGGGGACGACGCATGGATTGCGGGAGGTTCGTACATAACAGAAGATGTCCCTCCCGAATCGCTCGCTGGTTTCCCGCCGAAGCAGATCACGAAAGAGGGCTATCTCCGTGGAAAGCGCAACGACTGAGCTGACTCGCTTGCCTGGCCTCGAGGTCGCAGAGACCAAGGCCGAGGTGAAGCCGGAGCATTGGATCGAGCGCGGGCCGTCCAAGCGGCTCATGCTCTTCTCGGGGCGCTCGCATCCCGAGCTGGCGCAGCGGATCGCGGAGAAGCTCGGGATCCAGGTGGGCGACGTGTCCCTGCGGACGTTCGCGAGCGGTGAGACGTACTGCCGGTACGAGGAGTCGATCCGCGGCGCCGACGTCTTCATCGTGCAAACGAGCTCGCCACCGGTCGACCAGCACTTGATGGAATTGCTGATCATGGTCGACGCCGCGAAGCTCGCTTCGGCGAAGCGCATCACGGCCGTTCTCCCGCTCTATCCGTACTCGCGCCAGGACAAGAAGTCGCGGCCGCGCGAGCCGATCACCGCGAAGCTGGTGGCGGAGATGATCCAGTCGGCGGGCGCCGACCGCGTGCTGACAATGGATCTGCACGCCGGCCAGGTCCAGGGTTTCTTCGAGGTGCCGGTCGACCACATGACGGCGCTGCCGATGCTGGCGCAGTACGTGCGCGACCTCGGCCTGCCGGAGGAGGTCGTCGCAGTGGCGCCCGACACCGGTCGCACCCGGCTCGCAAGCAAGTTCGCCGAGATGATCGGCGGCGACCTTGCCGTGCTCCAGAAGGATCGCCCTGCGCACAACGTCGCGCGCGTGACCAACGTCATCGGCGACATCGAGGGGAAATGCGCCGTGATGACGGACGACATGGTCGATACGGCGGGCACGCTGGTTGCCGGCGCCGACTTCCTGAAGGAGCGGGGCGCGAAGAAGGTCTTCGCCTGCGCGACGCACGGCATCTTCTCCCCCCCGGCGATCGAGCGGATCGAGGGGAGCTCCCTCGACAGCGTCATCGTCACCGACACCGTCCCGATCGACCCGTTGACGAAGCCGGAGCGCGTGACCGTGCTGACGGTGGCGGACATCCTTGCCGAGACGATCCACAACGTGTTCTCGGATGATTCCGTGTCCGCCATCTTCGGCGACATGAACGCGCTCTTCTAAAGGGGTTTTCGGATTCCACCATGCGCCGCGGTCCCGGTCTCTTCGGCATCATCTACCTTGGCGTAGGCGTGGCGATCGCCGCTTCGCACCACTATTTCCAGCACGTCAACGGCTGGCGCGGGGTGCTCTCCGCGATCTTCGCCGTCTTCCTCTGGCCGCTGATCCTGCTCGGGATCAACCTCCACGTAAAGAAGTAGCTACCATTCGCCGCCGAAAATGGCTGGCGAACGAATCAAGCTGATGGTCAAGGAACGCGAGTCGCGCGGCTCCGCCGATGCTCGGCGCCTACGCAAGCAGGGATTCATCCCCGGCGTCCTCTACGGCAAGGGCAAGAGCTCCTACGCGATCTTCGTGCCGGAGCGCGATCTTCGGCGCGTGCTGACCGGCGCCGGCGGCCTGCACGCGATCCTGGATGTCGTCCTCGAAGGCAAGAACACGACGCATGCCTCGATCTTGAAGGACTACCAGCAGGATCCGATCCGCGGCCACATCTCTCACATCGATCTGCACGAGGTGCGGCTCGACCAGCCGATCCAGGCGAGTGTCACCGTCCAGTTGATCGGCGAGCCGGCAGGCGTGAAGGAAGGCGGTGTGCTCTCGCAGGTGCAGCGCGAGATCAACGTCGAAGCACTCCCGATGGAGATTCCCGAGCACATCGACCTCGACGTCAGCGACATGGCGATCGGCGACACGCGTCGCCTCGCCGATCTCGCTCCGATCGAGGGCGTCACGTATCTCGACGACCCCGAGGAGACCGTGCTTGCCAGCGTCGGCC
This sequence comes from Gaiellaceae bacterium, assembly GCA_036824055.1. Lineage (GTDB taxonomy): Bacteria > Actinomycetota > Thermoleophilia > Gaiellales > Gaiellaceae > 3-1-20CM-4-69-9. The sequence goes on from DAITAW010000030.1 coordinate 23,752, forward strand.
TCCCGGCGCGCGAAGTCGAGCCGGAGCCCGAGGAGCCCGCAGAGGGCGAGGAGCTCGCCGAGGGCGAGGAAGCGCCGGAGGGCGCCGCGGAAGGCGAGGGCGCGGCCGACGGGGACTCTGGCTCGGGCGAGCAAGGCGAGCCCAGCACCTCCTCAGAGAACTAGATGCGCCTCCCGTGGCGTCGAGGCGACCGAGCCTCGTCGCTCGAGTTGCTCGTCGTCGGCCTCGGCAACCCGGGTCGTGAATACGCGGGTAACCGGCACAACGTCGGCTGGATGGTCGTCGAGGAGCTCGCGCGCAGGCACGGCGTGTCCTGGAAGGGCAAGTTCTCGGGCCAACTCGCCGAGCTCCGCCTCGACGGCCATCGCGTCGGGCTGCTGAAGCCCGAGACGTTCATGAACGAGTCGGGCCGGTCGGTCGGTGCGGCGGCGCGCTTCTTCAAACTCGAGCCCGATGCGATTCTCGTCGTGCACGACGAGATCGATCTCGAGCCCGGACGGCTCCAGGCTCGTCGCGGTGGTGGGCTCGCGGGTCACAACGGGCTCCGTTCGATCGCCGCACATCTCAAGACCCCCGACTTCTTGCGCCTGCGTGTCGGCGTCGGACGGCCGGGGCGCGGCGATCCGCGCAAGCCCGCCGACTACGTGCTTTCGAATTTCACGGCGGACGAAGATGCGGACGCGCTCGTCGCACGAGCCGCCGACGCCGTCGAGAAGCTCGACGCCGAGGGGCTCGGACGCGCGCAGGCGGAGTTCAACTAGCGGTACCGGTCACTTGGTCGAAGCTCGGCGCTCCGCGGATGGAACGATTCACCGTGGTGACGATCGCAAGGATGATGAAGCCGGCCAGCACGAACGCGGCGACGATCCTCGCGGAATGCGAACCGAGCAGGAGCCCCGCGACGACCGGCCCGAGCGGGAAGGCGAGCAGGGCGAGCGACCTCGCGACGCTGTTCACGCGTCCCTGCAACCGGTCGGGCACGATCGCGACGCGATAGCCGATCACCATCGCGTTGACGGTCGGATTGAAAAAGACCAACGGAGCTGTTCCGGCGACGAACACGAACACGTTGGGCTCGATCACGAACGCGACGAGCCCGAGCGCCAGCCACGACGACAGCACGAGAACAGCGCGCATTGGGAGCAGGCGCAAGAAGCGCGGCGCGGCAATGGAGCCGAGCAGCGAGAACGCGCCCGTTACGGCCACGAGAGCACCGATGGCCGCAGAGGAGAGGCCCTGGTGCTTCGCGGCGACGATCAGCACCAGCTCCAGCGCGCCGAAGAGGAAGTTCCCGCCGACGAAGAGCAGCGCGCACGTGCGCAGAAATGGGTGTCCCCATAGCCACGCGAGCCCTTCCCTGATCTGAGTCCAGATACCGGCTCTCTCCCGCTCCTCGCGTGCCTCCTGGAACGGCGTCCGCATCGCGAGCAACGTTCCGGTCGAGAACGCGTAGGACACCGCGTCAACGAGAAACGGCAACGACCGCGCGAGGCCGAAGAGTGCGCCTCCGAGCGACGGACCCACGAGGTAGACGCTCGACATCCGCGCCTGCTCGGTCGCAAAGGCACGCTGGAGCTGTAGCGCCGGCACGACCGAGCGGACGGCGCCGATCTCCGCGATGTTGAAGATGACGAACATCGTCCCTTCGACGAACGCGACGATCAGGATCTGCGGGAACGTGACGTGTCCGGCCGTAGCGCTCACGCCCAGCGAGCCGAGCGCGAGCACTCGCACGATGTCGGCCCAGATCATCAGCCACTTGCGATTGAAGTGGTCGGAGGCGACGCCGGCAGGGAGAGCGAACAACGCATATGGAATGAGGCGCGCGAACGCCGCCAGACCGGCCTTCGCCGGTGACCCCGTGAGCGCGAGGACGAGCAGCGTGTAGGCGATTCCGGACGCCTCCGAGCCGACGGTCGACAGTGCCTGGCCGACCTGGAGCAGGACGAAGTCCCGGTTCCGCCGGAGCGGAACCAGCTCGCGCTCCGCGGCGGGTCGATCATCCATGCGGCGGTACCATGACAAGCGCCGAACCCGCGGGGTTCGGCCTTTAGTCATGGACCAGCCGATTCTGCACCCGTTCGTAGCGGAGCTTCGCGCGACCGAACGCCTCAAGAACTACGCCGAGGCGTTTCCTGCCCCCGCCCGCGTTTCCGAGCCGGCGCTGCCGCTCCTGCTCGCCTCGCTGTACGAAGAGCTCGACCGGCCGCTCGTGCTCCTCGCTCCGGAGGATCAGGACGCCCGCGACGCAGCCGAGGGCGCCGCCTGGTTCCTCGGAGACGAACGCGTTGCGATGCTGCCGAGCCGGGGCGTCAACTGGGGCTCAGGCCTCGATCCCGCGCCTCACCTCGTCGGTGAGCGGGCGCGCGCGCTCGATGTCCTGGCTGCAGGCGGCCTCGTCGCCGCTTCGGCGGCCGCGCTCGCCGAGCCGATGCCACCGCCGAAGGCTCGACCGGAGCCGATCCGCATTGCGCCCGGCGAGGGGATCAGCCTCGAGCAGCTCACCGAGACGCTCGCACTCGCCGGCTACGAGCGAGTCGAGCGCGCTGACGAGCGCGGCCAGTTCGCCGTGCGCGGGGGCCTTGTCGATGTCTTCCCGACGACCGGGCGGGAGCCGCTCCGCATCGAGTTCTGGGGAGACGAGATCGAGCAGATGCGCGCGTTCTCGCCTTTCACGCAGCGCGCGCTGCACCCCGTCGAGACCGCGGTGATCTATCCGGCCGCCGAGCGCCGCCTCGATCTCGACGAGCCGACGCTCGTCGAGGAGGACCAGCCGATCCCCATCCCGAGCGATCTGGTGCGCGCGGTCCCGGGCGGTCCCGATCTCGTCTGGCAGGCCGACGAGGTCCGGTCCGTCTGGGAGGAAGAGGGCCTCCAACCGGTGCCGTTCGGCAAGGCGGCGCTCCTCGACACGCTTCCTGCAGGCCAGCCTTTCGCCTTCGAGGCGCAGCGTCCGGCCCTCGTCGCGCGAGGATTGTCGGAGGCGGAGAACGAGCTCGCCGCGTTCGTGCGCTCAGGACAGCGTGTCGTCGTCGCTTTCCCACATCTCGGGGAGGCGCTGCGGCAGCAAAACCTCCTGCGCCGGATCGAAGCGCGGGTCGTGGCAGAAGGAGACGCGCTGCCTCGGGATGCGGGGCTCATGTTCGCCGTCACGCCCGCGCGGCGTGGATTCGTCTGGCGAGACCTCGGTCTCGTGCTGCTGCCCGACACGCAGGTCTTCCGCAAACGGCCGCCGCGCGAGCGTCGTGTCGGCGGGCGCGCATTGCAGTCGTTCGCGGATCTGCGCAGTGGGGATTTCATCGTCCACGAGGACCACGGCGTCGGGAAACTGCTCGGGTTCGAGACGAAGGAGGTCGCGGGCGTCACCCGCGACTACCTCTTCCTCGGCTTCCGCGGCGACGACCGGCTCTACGTTCCGCACGAGCAGCTCGGCAAGGTGTCCCGCTACATCGGCGCCGACAACTCCGCGCCCGCGCTCTCGAAGCTCGGTGGCAAGGCCTGGGACAATCTCAAGACACGCGCGAGGGAATCTGTCCGCGAGCTCGCCGGCGAGCTGCTGGCCCTCTACGCGCAGCGGCAGCAAGCGCCCGGCGTCGCGTACGACCTGCGCCACGAATATCTCGAGCGGCTGGAAGCGGAGTTCCCCTTCCGGGAGACGCCGGATCAGCAGGCTGCGATCGAGGCGGTGAAGGAAGACCTGGAGGCGCCGCGTCCGATGGATCGCCTGGTCTGCGGCGACGTCGGCTTCGGCAAGACCGAGGTCGCCATCCGCGCGGCGTTCGCCGTTGCCGTCAACGGCAAGCAGACGCTGATGCTCGCGCCGACGACGATTCTCGCCGAGCAGCACTGGCACACGTTCCG
>DAITAW010000126.1:0-6800 GCA_036824055.1 Gaiellaceae bacterium
ACGTACGCGACGTGGTGGATCCGGCAGGCGGTCGTGCGCGGGCTCGCCGACAAGGGCCGCACGATCCGGATGCCCGTCCACGTCGTCGAGAAGCTGAACAAGATCCTCCACGCCGAGCGCCAGCTGCGCGCAGAGCGCGGCCGCGAGCCGACCTCGGAGGACATCGCCGACGAGCTCGAGATGACCGTCGACGAGGTCGAGCAGCTCCGCCGCACCTCCCAGACGCCGCTGTCGCTCGAGAATCCGGTCGGAGACGACGAAGAGTCCGAGTTCGGGCACTTCATCGAGGACGAGAACGCACCGCTTCCTGACAAGGCCGCCGGCATATCGTTCCGCGACGAGGCGTTGACGAAGTGCCTCGAATCGCTGCGGGATCGTGAGCGGCGCGTGCTTGAGATGCGCTTCGGGCTGAACGGCGAGCCGCCGCGCTCGCTCGACGAGATCGGTCGCGCGTTCAACGTCAGCCGCGAGCGCATCCGCCAGATCGAAAACCAGTCGCTCAAGAAACTGCGTTCGCTCGCCGAGAGCCAGACGCTCCGCGACGTCGCGTGATCGTCAGTAGCCTCCGCGCGTTACCGAGGCGACGGACTCCACGCGCGAGGGAATCGCATCCGATGGCCCACGGGAGATCCTCGTGTGCGAGACCGAGCTGGAAACCGCTCGCGTGGTGCTAGCCGACGCGCAGCGCTGAACCCGCCTGGGGGTGCGTTTACTCATCCCTGGTCTTCTTCGCTGCGTGTGGGGGCGAGTTCAGCGGTGAGGCGTCTGAACGAGTCGAGCGATTGTGCGCGATCGTCGGCGCTCGCGGCTGCGAGCCCAGCGAGAAAGGAGACGAGGGGGGCACTCGTCCGGTCGCCGGTGCCGTGGGCGGCGACGGCGGCGAGCGCGAGGATGGATTCAGTTTCGGTAGCCGTTAGCGAGGGCACGCCGGCCCGTTGGGCCAGATCGCCGATGAGCTCGGCTCTCGTCTTCGCCATGTCAGCCGTCCTCCGGTTGCGAGTTGTCTGAGGTTGGGTACGTCATCGTCGGCAGGCGCGTGTGCTGATCCTGGGACGCTCGCGCGCCTGACGCTGGCGGCGCACATGCTGAGTGGTGATCCTGCCAGGTCAGGCAGCAACTCACCGAGCCTCTGGGGTACGCAAAGCGTCGCGGAGGCGCTGCGCTTAGGCTGACGGCGAGCGCTCGAGGGTGACGGGGTCGAGGCGCAAAACGACCGTCCTCTCGCTCGGCTTCACCTTCTCGATGGAGCTGAAGGGAAAGGCACGATGCCGCTTCAGGAGCAAGCCGCGTCGGCGAACGACGATCTTGTCGGGGTGGTCGGCGTGCTGTTCATAGCGGACGTGGTCGAGCCAACCGAGGGGCCTGCCATCGTCTGCAACGACCCGGTAGCCAGCGGCGGCAGAGAGCAGGCGTCCAACCTCCGCCTCCCTCCTCAGGCTCTGCGCTGCATCCTGATCGCCGATCCCCTGACCCACGGGGGAAGCGTAATCGTGCCACTCGGAGATGGGGAGCGGAGCGACGCGACTCGAACCCGCGACCTCCGGCGTGACAGGCCGGTCATGGCGCTTGCGGGCTGAGCGGGGCGGCCATCTCGGATTGGTCCGACGGGCCGACGAGCGCCCCGCTGTCCCCAGCTCGGACAGTGTTATGTCAGCGTGCTGTCCAGGAGCAGCTCAGCGAGTTCGCGCGCGCGTCGGCCCGCGGCGAGATCCCCGCGAGCGGCTGACACGATCGCGCCCATCATCAGGATGTGGATCTGGTAGGCGACAGCTTCCGGATCTCTGGCGCCAGCCTGTTGGGCTTGGTCCCGCACGATTTGCCTGATCACCTCGAGCTGATGAACAGCCTCTTGATGAACGGGATCTGCGTTGCCACGCATCTCGAGCAAGGTGCAGATGAAGGCGCAGGTCTCGTAGTCCTTGCTGTTGAACCACTCGTCGAACGCGTCGAAGATCGCGAGCATCCGATCGTGCGGGGTGGCGGCGAGCGCTTGCATCTCGGCCTGTAGCCAGTCGCGGGTCCAGCGCTGTTCGCGGACACCGAGGAAGGCGAGTATTAGGTCTGTCTTGGAGGAGAAGTGGTGATAGAGGGTCCTCTTCGCCACTCCGGATTCGTCGATGATCCTGTCGATTCCGACCGCGCGCAGGCTGTTGTGGGAGAACAGCTCATAGGCGGTGTCGAGGATCCGCTCCCGTGCGGGGAGGGCAGCCCGCGCGGTTGGTTGTCCCTCCTCCATGGTTCAGAGCACAGGGTAGACCGACCGGTCTGTATAGTCAAGGAGACAGACCTGTATACCTACCTTGAAATTCCTGTCGACGACACCTTGGTCCAGCTACAGCGCTCCAGCGATGACTTCGGCAGTCCTGACGTTCCGAGCTTCGGGCTGGTATCGCTGAGTCCGGCAAACGCCCCTTTGCTGATGCTCGTCGTTCCGATTGCGATGGTCGGCCGGCGGTGGGGTTTACGACGTGCGTTGGCGGCAGCGGCGCTCGCAGTCGCGTTGGTCGGCGCTCGAACAGCGATCTGGGGTGGGCAGATCGGCATCGTCGGTTATCTCAGCCGGGCTACGGCGTTCGTGTCCGTCGCGACTCTCGCGGGCAGCCTCCAGCAGCAGTCGGATCGAAGAGCCGAACACGCCACTAGCTCCGTCTCGTCCGCTCGGACTCTCGGTGCTAGGCCGGAGGATCTCTTGTCGCGGCGAGAGCTGGAGGTCCTGGCCCTAGTTGCGGAGGGCGCCACGAATGCTCAGATCGCCGAGCGGCTCGTGATCGCGAATACCACCGTCGAGTCTCATGTCAAGAGCATCTTGCGCAAGCTCGAGGTCAGCAACCGGACCGAAGCCGCAGCTCGATACCTGCGCCGCTAGTGGCCACAGAGAGCTCGCTTGCGCCACGGCCGTTCCTCTTGATGACAAGCTACTCCTCCGGTCTTTCCCTGGAAATCGGGGGGCCCGAGCGCCGATTTCCTGGTTTCCGGGGATTGTCGTGCTTGCGAACCCGCGGCGAAATTGGTGGACATGGGGTCAGGGGAACGTGACCCACGCCGCGCCTCTCGCTCGGCTGAGGCAATCTGCATGTACCGACAAGGCGAGCGTCCAACGTGAGCGCGGACGTGTGCGGCGCCGGGCCGACCGACCCCGAGACCTTCGTTGGCGAGATCGAGCGACTCCTACCCGAACGGCTCGCGCGGCGCCACGCTATGCGAGAACCCCAGTGACTTCGGTCCTCGTGGTGCACGGCCGGCCCGCTGACCGGGAGCCGCTGGCGACGGTGCTCGGCAACGCGGGATACGCCGTGGCGGAGGCGGCGACTGGCGAGCTCGCAATCGCGTTCGCCCGCTCACAACGGCCCGACTTGATCATCACCCACATCCTGATGCCGGACATGGACGGCTACGAACTTGTCAACAAGCTGCGCAGCGAGCAGGTCACAGCGGACATCCGTGTGATCTTCTACACCGCCACCTACCTCATGGAGGAGGTCCGGCAGCTCGCCGGGGCGTGCGGGGTCTCGCAGATCCTGGTGAAGCCCCTGCGAACCTGAGGAGATCATCTGCGCGGTCAGCGAAGCCCTCTCGACCCCTCAAGTGGCGCGAGTGGCTCTGACGTCTGAGGAGTTTCACCGCGAGCACCTGCGGGTGCTCAACACGAAACTAGATCAGAAGATTGACGAGCTGCATGACGTGGAGCGCCAGGCGACCGAGTCACTGACGCTGCTCGAGGCAATTCAGTCGAGTGCGCCTGTGGGTTTCGGGTTCGTGGACCGGGAGTACCGGCTCCGTCGCGTCAACGACGTGCTGGCCGCGGTTGCCGGCGCCCCGGTGGAGCAACTCCTCGGGCGCGAGGTAGCCGATGTCGTGCCGCGGCTCTGGGCTCAGATCGATCCGGCCTACGAGCACGTTCTGGCGACCGGCGAGGTCGTCGTAAACCAGCAGGTTCAGGGGGAGACCTTTGCTGCACCGGGCGAGATCCGATCCTGGCTTGCCAACTACTACCCGGTATGGATCGAGGGTGAGATCAGCGGGGTTGGCGTCGTTCGAGGTCGAGGGGGGCCGAGCCGTCGGGCCGAGCTTTCCGTTCGCAAGCACGAATGCGGAGATGGTGGTGCCGCTCGATCCTGCATTCGTCCTGACGCTCCGCCCGAACGCGGAGCTGCTCCAGGAGATCGCCCGCGACGACGGCGGCGCCCTCCGCAACATCACCACGGAGCAGATCGACACGCAACTCGGCCGAGCGGTGGTCTGGGAGGAGCGAGAGGCAGCGGCCGCTGACGTCGAGGAGATCAACCTGCGCTCCTACGCGCACACGGAGCGCTGGCTATATGCGCGCGACGCTGCCACGCTCCAGCGGCTACACGAACTCAGTGCCACTACCGAGTCGCAGAGGGTCGCCTCGCTTCGACCGAGAGACCCCGACCTGCTGGTGCTACACGAACGGCGAGGCGAGCGTCCGCGGATATGGCGCACACCACCACGTCGATCGCGCCGGCGGCGCCGTTAGCGGGCAAAGAAGGGCACCTATGAGTTCCAAGAAGCCGACAGCCGCCGAGTTGCTGAACACACCGGGTGCGGTGCTCGCGAGCTCACATCTGCGCGAGCTCGGATGGACGCGCAGACACATCGACGCCATCTGGCGGGCTTGCCCGACGACGGGTACCCGGCGTCCCGTGGTCCGAGTCGAGGACTACCTCGCTTATCTCGAACAGCACACCTACCGCAACGAGCAGCCGCGCGTTCGACCCCCGTTCCAGACGCTCACGGGTTCCTCGCCGACCGAGTTCGCCCGCCGAAGCACGCGCACCCGCTAACGGCTCCGTTCTCGGGCGCTAGCGGGGAAAGGCGATGAGTGTCCGCGCCGAATGCTCAACGGCAGCTGCGGGAAACGGTTGAGCCCGTCCGCCGCGACTCGCATAGTGAGTAGGGATGAGGGGTCTCTACCGCGCGCTGCTCTGGCTTGCGAGCGCAATGGGCGTCGGCACCATTCTAGTCGGGGTCGCGCTCGCTTCGTCCGGGGCGAACCGGGCAAGCCTGTCTCGCTCGACGCGCACGAGCGGAACCTGCGGCGTAGAGCGCTGGACGGTGAAGACGCTGCAGGACAGGCCGCACCTCCTGCGAGCGCGAAAGACGACGATCCACTACCTCATCACGCAGCCGGTGCCGAGTTCGTTGCCCGACACGCGCCTGCCGTTCGAGCGGCACGTATTCACGGTCGTCGCCGCGGTCGTTCTCGTCCGGCACGAGGACGACAGCGACTTGCACCTCGTCCTTCAGTCGGGCGGCAACCACATGATCGCGGAGGCGCCCGCGCCGTACTGCGACAGGCACGCCACGCCGGTACGGCGCCGTCAGATGCGCGTAGCCCGGAACCACGTCCGACTCTGCGCTCGAGCCCGCGTAACCGGGGTCGCCTTCTTCGACTTCGACCACGGCCAGACCGGGGTCGCACCGAACGCGATCGAGCTACACTCGGTCCTCGGTTTCACCTGCCTCACCCGGTAAAGCACCGAGTACCTCACTCGGCCGATGGTCGCGCTCGCCCTCACGGCGTAGCGTCTCGCTCTGGCCGGAGCCGCTATGGGCAAGCGCGAGGGCGTTCGGCTCGCCGCTCCGGCCCACCCCGAGCAGGATCACGCTTCAGGCACATCGCCGTCTAGGAGCCCTGCTCCTCCAAGGAGCCCTCGCTCAGCGGTGGCCCGCCGAAGCCGAACGGTGACGCTGCTGGAGAGCCTGGCGTGCAGTGTTTAATCAGCCGCATCAGCGCCCCACAGCCACCACCTGCGCCGGGCTCAACCTGGATCCTCTTCGCCCGCGAGCCCAGACGGAGGAAGGCGGTGCGCGTATTGGAAATCTCGGGGGGCGGACGGCAGCGGGAGGTTGTGTACGAGAAACTCCTTCCGACCCCTGAGAAGCAGACGGGATCAATTCCCCTTCGCGATTGGCAGAGGCTACGACGCAATGGGCAGGTGAGGGAGTCGCCTAATCGCGCGGGAGCCTAGCGCGGTTGCCGTCGGACGCTAATAGCCGGGCATCACCCAGACCCCCTCGCCCAACGGCGGCTCGCCGAGCCCGAACGTGGGCTCCGGCCCGTCAGGGGCGGGGTCGTCCTCGTCGTCGCGGAGCGCCAGCCAGGTGGCGCCGCCGGCACCCGGAGCTGCCATCCCCGCCCGCCCGGGTCGCCGGACCAGAGCTCGTTCACGTACGCCCACGCCTGCTCGGGCGTCGGGTCGTCCGGCAGCGGCGCTCCCCCGAACTCGTCGCCGAGCTCCCGCTCGTTCGCCCGCGCGTTCTCTACGGCCTGGGCGTCCGTCATGAAGCCCAGAACGCCGTTGACGTCGTCCCAGACCGCCCAGTCGGCGCCGGCGGGGACGAGGTACCGGGTCTCGGTCAGCGGTGTTGTCGTAATAGACAACACCGCTGATTATGACTGCTCCGCAGCGACTACTGCACTCATCGAAGGTCCGTGCCGGTGTGGGCGCGGCCGGACACGGCGCTACCGAGGGCGACCGACGCGCAGCCGCCCGGGTGCCGGTCGCGCCCGAGACGACCACGGGCGCCATTCCAGGATCCTCATACGCTCGGGCGCAACCCGGCATCGCGGGTGGTGTCTGCTCTTGCTTGATCGAGGATTGCGGCGAAGGAGTGGGCGATCCTGGAACCGCCACCCGTAGCGCCCGCGCGCGCTTACATGCGCTCGATCATCGCCTGCGCGAATGCCGAGGTGGAGATCTCGTGCGCGCCTTCCATCAGGCGGGCGAGGTCGTAGGTGACCTGCTTGTCGGAGATCGCGGCGCCGAGCGAGCTGA
>DAITAW010000031.1:0-27433 GCA_036824055.1 Gaiellaceae bacterium
ACTCGTCAGCACGCAAGCCCGCCGCTCTGAAACCCCGAAACGATCACGCAGACCACCGACCGCTCTGCGCCGCCGCTCCGGGCTCAGAAGTTTCCCCGAGCCACCTCCCTGAGCATGTCGATATCAAGCGCCTGGTCGCCGACGATCCGCTTCAGCCGCGCATTCTCTTTCTCCAACGCCTTCAACCGCACCACGTCCTCCGGCCGCATCGCCTTGAACTGGCTTCGCCAGCGCTGATAGGTCTGCACCGAGACCTCCAAATGCCGGCAGACCCCGTCGACATCAGCTCCCTCAGCCTGCAACCGATCGGCCTCACGAAGCTTCCGCACGATCTGCTCCGGCGTATGCCTCTTCCCCTTCAACTGAGTCACCTCCTCGCCCATTCAGGCGATCGTGACTCTCACAACGGCTGGACCACTTTCAAGGGGTCACGTCACACCTCGAGAACCACGACGTGACGATGATGGCCGTGTCGCAAGCTCCGCTCGCCCACATCCAGGACTTCAAGCGCCGAATGGATTGGAGCTTCCCCTGGGCCTCCGCGCTCCCGAACGACTTCAACTACGACTTCAACGTCTCCATCACCGAGGAGCAGCAACGCGAGGGTGTTGTCGAATACAACTTCGCGGCGAGGGACTTGAGGCCGATCCTGGAAGCAGGCGATGAGAGCGCGGTCGCCGAGTTCGCGGCCGGTGTCGGAACTGACACCGCGGCTTTCATGCGCCAAGCACCGGGCCTGAGCGCGTTCGCCCTCGAGGACGGTGTCGTCTACCACACCTACTCGGCCTACGCCCGAGGTCTCGATGGGCTCTGGGGGATGTACCAGTGGCTCGACCGCGCACCCAAGGGCCGAAATGAGACGGGCGTCTGGTGGCGTCGTCACGACGAGTACGGCAAGGACTAAACAGGAGCCGTCCGCCGGGTCGGTTGGTCGCCGCTGACCGGCTGGTATCCGGCGAAGGTGGAGTCGAGCACACCCTCGCCGCCCGTCAGGCCCGGCAACTGCTGCTGGAGGTCCTGTGCCCGCGCCGCGGGCAGCATCGTCTCGATCATCGACAGCGTCCCCCTCAGCGACGGCGTCTCGACGGCAGCCTCGAGTCGCGCCAGTGCAGCCATGACTGACCCGATCACGCCCGCCGGGATCTCGACGCTGACTCGGACAATTGGCTCGCAGACCACGGTTCCGGCATGCTCGAGTGCTTGCATGACGACAAGCGGCGTGAGCTTACGGAAGTCCGCCGCCGTGCTGAGCGGGCCCCGCCTCGATGGAGGACCGTCAGGGACGCTGTAGGTGCACCTGGTCATCGTCACGACGCAGTCCGTGACCTGCCAACCGAAGAGCCCTTTCCGCAACGCGTCGCAGACGTACTGATCCATGCGCTCCGAGAAGCCGGCGAGCGTCTTGTAGATGTACAGCGGGACGGTGCGGGGATCGACCTGCAGTCGGAAATCGATCCCAGAATCATTGGGTGCGGGATCGATGCGCAGCCCGATCGTGGCGAGAAACGGATTCGATTCCGCGTTGAGGATTTTGATCGCGTCGCCGGTGCGGATTGGCCGCTCGATGTAGATCGGGGTCGTCTCGCGGAACGTGACTTCGAGGCCGAACTCGTTCGCCAGCGTCGCCTGGATGACTTCCTTCTGGACTTCGCCGTAGAGCGAAACGGAGAGCTCCTGCCGCGTGTCGTCCTGCCGGACGTTGATCAACGGGTCCTGCTCGACGAGCTGCGCGAGCGCGACGCGGAGCCGCGCGCGGTCGTCGGACTGGCCGGCGACGACGACCGATTCCAGTGTCGGCGGCGCGAACTGCTGGTCCGAGGCGTCGGTTCCGGTCTCGCCGATGCGGTCGCCGACCTGGATCTCCGACAGACCCCAGAGCTTGGCGACCGCGCCCGCGGAAACCGATGGACGTTGCGCGGCCGGCCCGCGCTCGAAGACCGTAATCGCGGTGACCTTGCCTTCCAGGTCGCGGCCGAAACGCAGCCGATCGCGCGTGTGAACCGTCCCCGAGAACATCCGGACGTACGCGATCTTCTCGCCGCCCTCGCCGCGCTCGATCTTGAAGACCGTTCCCGATACCGGGCCGTCGGGATCGCCTGCGGATGCCGGGAGCAGCTCACCGATTCCGGTCATCAATTGCTCCACGCCCGCACCCGTGACCGCGGAACCGAAGAAGACAGGGTGCAGGAGGACCCGCTTCGTCTGGGTCGCGAGCCCATCGCGAAGCAGGTCATACGGGAGCTTCGCCTCGTCGTCGACGTACGCCGCCATGATCTTCTCGTCACGTTCCGCGAGCGCCTCGGCTAACCGCGCGCGGAACATTGTGTTCTCCGCGGTCGAGAGCGTGAAGGTGGCGGCGCGGGTGCCGAGCGCGCGTGCGGTTCCCATCGGTACGACCGCCGGCGTCAGGCGCTCCGAGATCGCCTGCAACACGCGCTCGTCGTCGGCCCCCGGTCGGTCGATCTTGTTCACGAACACCAGAGTCGGAATGCGCAGGCGTTGCAGCGCTCGCATCAAGATGCGTGTCTGCGGCTGCACGCCTTCGACGCCCGAGATCACGAGGACTGCGCCGTCGAGCACGCTGAGGACGCGTTCCACCTCCGCAATGAAGTCCGGATGGCCGGGCGTGTCGATCAGGTTGACATGCACATCATTCAGCGCGAACGACGCGACGGCCGACCTGATCGTGATTCCGCGCTGCTGCTCCAGCGCGAGCGAATCGGTCTGCGTCGTGCCCGCATCGACGCTGCCGAGCTCGGCGATGACACCGGCCTCGTACAGCAGCCGTTCTGTGAGAGTTGTCTTACCGGCGTCTACATGCGCCAGGATCCCAAGGTTCAGCTCTTTCTTCGCCACGCGTCATACCCTCCGAATAGGTCGCAAAGCCCTTTTCGATTGAGATGAACGCTTGGCGCATCGCTACTCCTTGGTCGATCGGCGCCGACGGACTAATCCAGACGAATCATATGGGCCGGCCACGGCCTTTGCAGGCCGCCGTCCGTTTCGGACCCCGAACTGCAAACGTAAGAGAAACAAATGCGTGCCGAATCACGCGATAGCCATGGCCTCGTGCGACAGGCGACACGGCCCCATGCGACACGTTGTGGGGTCAGACCCGAAAGACGTACCTAGGGCGGGAGAAAGTGTGCCGACTAACGCGCGGTGATTGCGCGCTTGCGGAATCAGCCGATCTTGAGAACGGCGGCCCCATGGAGCTCGCCGGCGCGCAGGTGCTGGAATGCCTCGTTCGCCTCTTCGAGGCTGAATTCCCGGATCTGCGTGCGAACGGGCACCTCCGGCGCGAGCTGCATGAACTCCTCGCCGTCTTTGCGGGTGAGATTGGCGACCGAGCGGAGCACTCGCTCACCCCAGAGCAGCTCGTACGAGAAGGAGGGAATGTCGCTCATGTGGATTCCGGCGCAGACGACAACTCCGCCTTTCGCGACTACCGCCAGAGCCGCGGGAACGAGCTCGCCGACGGGCGCGAAGATGATCGCCGCGTCGAGCTCTTCCGGCGGCCTCTCGGTTGAGCTTCCGGCCCACTCCGCTCCGAGCGAACGCGCGAACTGCTGACCCTCCTCGTCGCCGGCACGGGTGAAGGCAAAGACTCGGCGCTCCTGCCAGCGCGCGACCTGAGCGATGATGTGCGCGGAAGAGCCGAACCCGTAGAAGCCGAGGCGCTCGGCGTCGGCCGTCATCATCAAGGCGCGGTAACCGATCAGCCCGGCGCAGAGAAGTGGCGCGACTTGGAGATCGGAATAACTCTCTGACATGCGCAGGCAGTAGCGCTCGTCGGCCACTGCAACCTCGGCAAAGCCGCCGTCGATCTGGAAGCCGGTGAACCTGGCTCGGTCGCAGAGGTTCTCCCGCCCGGAGCGGCAAAAGCGACAAGTGCCGTCCGTCCAGCCGAGCCAGGGCACGCCGACGCGCTCGCCGACGGAGAACCGCGACGCACCCTCACCGACGCCGCTCACCAAACCCACGATCTGATGGCCAAGGACAAGCGGCAGCTTGGGGTCGGGCAACTCTCCGTCGACGATGTGCAGATCGGTTCGACAGACCGCGCACGCTTGAACATTCACCCGCACCTGTCCCGGCCCGGGCTCAGGCCCCGGAAGCTCCGCCTCTCGAAGCGGGCTCCCGGCACCGGTGAAGACCATCGCGCGCACCGTCCTAGCTTTCAGCTCCTGCTCGGCTCAAAATGGGCCCGGCCAACGGGGCACATGCGGCAGGAGGCCGAACGCGCGGGCGTTTCCGCTCATGTCTCCCGCGAAGATCTCGTCTCCAACTGCGATCGGCGGAGACCACGTTGCCGCGCTGCCGGTCGAGAAGCTCCAAGCGAGCTTTCCGGTGCGGCCGTCGAGCGCAACGTAGCCGCCGGTGTCGCCGGCGGCGGCGACGACCGTGTCGCCAATGACGATCGGCGGGGGCTCATTGCCAAGTCCGATGCTTGTGAGCCAGCTCCTGTGGATCTTGCAAGCCTTGCCGACCTCGAACGCGGCGATGCCGTCTCCGACTTTCGACTCTCCGCCGACTTCTGCGTGCGAGTCGAAGAGCATCCCGAGCCAGGGGGAATAGGCCGGCTGCCCGACGAACGCCTCGACTCCGTCGCCGACACGAAAGTCGAACAGCGGGCCGGCCCCGAGGTCGTCCTGCTGCCAGATGTAGAGGTTTCCGAGCTTGTTGTTTGCCGCAGCCAGCGGTGGGCAGCCGGGCGGCTGGAAGAGAAGCGGGGCGGCGCCGAAGTCGATGTCCGCGCCCGGCGGAGTGTTCTCGACCTCCTGCGGACGATTCGAGGCGACTGGCACGAGCGACGGCGTCAACCGAACCATCGCGTTGCCGTAGCCGACCGTCTCCAGGTGGCAGTTGCACGCCGGGTCATATACATAGGCGTTCCCGACGCCCGTGAAGAGACCGGATCCGTCCGGCGTGATCGAAACGCCGCCCCACCCCCAGATTCCCCCGAGGTTGCCGTAGCCCGGCACCGGATCGAAGCGCGCGATCTCCGTTCCGCTCTGAACGTCGATGGCGACCAGTCGCCCTTCGGCGGCGAGATCGTTCGGGCCAGGCTGATCACAGTAGGAGGACACGCCGACATAGAGCGTGTCACCAAGCAACCGCAAGCCCGCCCAGACGTATTCGTACTGATTCCGCGCGCTCGTCACGTCGATCGGCCAGCCCGTGGCTTCGGCTCCGGTCGCGAGGTCGAGCGCGTGAAGATGGCCGTCCGCGGAGACGGCGTAAACGACACCTCGCTGTTCGTCGATCGCCGGTGTCGAGCTGAAGCCGAAGCTCCCGCAGGCGTCGTCGGGTGTTGTGACGGTGCCGAAGGAGTCGTGCCAGATGATGGTGCCGTCGCGAGGGTCAAGAGCGTAGATCGAGCCGGCCTCCGTCTCGAAAAGGGCCACGTCGCGCTGTTGACCAGCGATGGAGACGCCACTCGCGTAGAGCGGAGATGCGACGACGGCGCCATCGAGCTCCGTCGTCCACTTGTCGGCGAGGTAAGGCGCAGTCCGTGGAGACAGGAGCTGAGATGGAACGAAGTTCGTGAGCTGCGCATCGTGACCATAGGCGAGCCACGAATCGATGGGAGCAGGCGGCTGGTTCGCGCCGGCGGCGGGGGTGCCCGACAGGGAGAAGATGACGATCGCAATGGCGACCAGTCGCAGGTCCGAACAGATTGACCGCACGCGCGGATCGATACCACACCACGATCGTCGCGGCGGCGTCACCCGCGTGGCCTTGATCTTCAGTTAGTCACGAAAGAATCAAAAGGAAGGGCATGCGCGCGCTCCGAAGAGCGCGCGCATGCTGTCACCGATTAAGACTGAAGAACGACGTTCTTCGCCTCGGGGCCCTTTGCGCCCTCGGCTGCTTCGAACTCGACCTTCGCTCCCTCGGGGAGCGACTTGAAGCCGTCACCAACGATCGAGCTGTGGTGAACGAACAGGTCCTTACCCTCGTCCGCGGGGGAGATGAAGCCATACCCCTTGGAGTCGTTAAACCATTTCACGGTTCCAGTTGCCATTGAAAAAACACCTCCTCTACCAATTCACGAACGGTAGGTGGAGGCGTCATTGCCAACCAGGTACACGCTCTGTAGAAGCCCACCGTAGCACGGCTACGTCCAGGCCCCTTCCAGCGCGTGCCTCACGAGTTTGTTCTTCGACGTTTCTGCCTGTAAATTGATTGTTTCCGAAGCATGCCCGCCCAAGCTACCGAGCATATGCGCGTCCTGATCGCGAACGAACGGCCCGATCGCTTGGCCGATGTTGCCGCGATCGTCATGTCCCTCGGCCACGAGGTCATCGCTCGAGAAGTGGATGTCGCCGAGGTCGGCGCCGCCACCGTACGCGAGCGGCCCGACGTCGCGCTCGTCGGGCTGGGAGTGAGCTCCGAGCACGCCCTCGATCTCATCGACAAGATCGTCCACGAGGCGACCTGTCCCGTGATCGCGCTCCTGCATGCGCCCGATCCAGCCTTCGTGACCGAGGCGGCAAAGCGCGGCGTGTTCGCCTATATCGACGACGACGAACCGGCCGCCTGGCAAACGCGATCGAGATCGTCCTGCTGCGCTTTGCGGAATACCACAACCTCGAAGGAGCGTTTGGACGCCGCGCCGTCACCGAACGGGCAAAAGGAATCCTGATGGAACGCCACGCGATCGAAGAAGAGCAGGCATTCGAGTTGCTCCGCACTCAGGCGCGTAAGGGGAATCGAAAGCTCGTCGACATCGCGCAGGCCGTCGTCGACGGCCACGCGCTGCTACCGAAGCACGCCTAGTCAGTCGCTGCTGGTCGCGTCAGCCGTGCGGGAAGCGGCGCCGAGCACGCTGCCGGCTGTTCCGTCGGTGCGCCAGGTTTTCGTACCGGGAGACGTGGCGGTTTCGGCAACGCGGAGCGGCACGCCCGGTGCATGCCTCGGAAACGCCACACCCCACGCGACGATCTCCTTGGAGCCGAGCTCGACCGGATTGAGCTGCGCATCCAGGGAGGCGTCAGCCTTCTTTACCGATGGGGTGGTTGGGATTTTCATGATTGTGCACCTCGCGCGTGGGAAGGCCCGCGAACTGCGGGCCTCCCCAGCGCAGAGATAGCTCTTACTACGCCTTGACGCCGTTCGTCTTGTGGACGATGACCTCGCCGTCAGTGACCTTCGGCGGAGTCTGCAGGATGTTCTCGAGCTTCTCGTCGCGCACCCACTCGGATGCGACACGGGTCGAGTCATTGGCCTGCGTCGAAGTCTCGAACACGCCGATCGAGCTCATGACGCCGTTGCCGGTGTCGATGAGGAAGTAGCTGCTGAAGCCCGGAAGCTTGCTCAGCTTCGGTGCCAGGCTCTCGCCGACCTTCTTCGTCAGCTCGTCAATGTTGTTGGAGTCGATGCCTTCGTAACGTCTCACGGTCGCAAACATATAGTTGCTCCTAACTTTCCCTCATTCAGGTTGGAGAACTCGAGTCGAATTCTCCTGGTGCGCTCAGGCCAGGTTTCGCAAGACGAAGAGGAACCTCGGAGCCTCAGCGGCTTCCGCGCAAGAACCAGTCGCGCCGTCGCACCATAGCCGCGATCTTGCTCGGCTGCGGATCGTCTTCAGAACTTAACAGTGTTTCACGATCACGGGTGCACGTCGTTCATCGACTGATACCATCGTTTACAGCTAGACGAACCCGGTGACGCTCCTGCGTCCTCCCGCTTTCGTGCGGGAGGTCATGTAAGTGGTCGAAGCGTCAAGGAGACACAGTCGTTGGCCGTGTCGTGGAACGCGTTCGGTCGGGACAAGACTGACGCTGGTACCGAGGGAGCCGATGTCCGCGCCGGGTGAGAGCGAGTCGGAGGAGGCCGGAGCGCGTCGTCTTCTCGCGGCAGTAGACGAGCTGAGCCAACAACGCGCAGAGGGGCACCATGGTTGAGAGCGCATCCCGACACCAGCTGAAGCGGAAGCGCGACGAGTTGCGGGCGTCGCTGCCGGGCTTGAGCCAGACCCGCGCCGACGCGTATCGCCTGAACAGCGACGCGCTCGCGGTGGGCCGGACCGAAGAGACATACCAGGATCCACGAGAGAAAGCTCGGCTGAGCGCGGCCGAGGTGACAGCTGACGACGCGATGCGCAGTGTTCAGCGCGAGATTCGCCGACTGGACCAACAGATCGTCAGAACGTCGGCCGGGGAGTTCAAATCGAAAGTTGGACGTCCATGAGCGCAGGGCTGTTCGAGATTCGCCTCGGCGAGAGGAGCACGGCAGCTCCGCAGAAGGTGGAGTTCCCGGCTCGCGCCGAGTCGCCTTTTCGGCAGGCGGAGCAGCGCGGGCTGCACCGCCACTGCTCCGGCTGCGGGCGGGAGACCGAGCACGTCCTGTTTCGGGAGGGCGACGGGGCAGGTCTCCCGGCCATCCGTTGGCCGGCGGTCAAGGCCGCGAGCGGCACGACGATCTGCGTGGACTGCGGCCAGTGGCGCGCCGCAGCACGTCAGCCCGCGCGAATGATGAAGAAGGCGATCGCCACGTACTGACAGGCGACGCCGACGATCGTCAATGCGTGGAACAGCTCGTGGTACCCGAAAACCGCCGGCGCCGGATCCGGACGGCGGCGCACGTAGACGATCGCACCGGCTGTGTACGCGAGCCCTCCGACGATCAGCAGGATCACCGCCGCTAGGTTGACCCGGCCGATGAGCTGCGGGAGGACGACGACCGCCACCCAGCCGAGCGCGATGCCGATCGCCGCGGCCAGCCACTTCGGTGCGGCGACCCAGACGAACTTGAGGAGGATCGCCGCGCCGGCGCCGGCCCAGATGATCGTGAGCACGACGGGACGCCACGCGCCTCGCAGCACGAGCAGTGAGACGGGCGTGTACGTGCCGGCGATCAGCAGATAGACCCCGGCGTGATCGACGCGCCGCATCCACAAGCGGGCCCGGGGCGACCACGTCACCCGGTGGTAGAGGGCACTGGCTCCGAAGCAGGCGGCGACCGAGCCGGCGAACACCGCGGCCGCGAAGCGCGCGCGTCCGCCGTCGGCGCCGACGATCAATAACGGCGCCAGGGCGACCGCGATCACGAACCCGACCTGATGGAGCACGCCACGCAACCTCGGCTTGTCGCGCCCGACTGCGATGTGATCGGTCGTCTGCACGGAAATGCCCCGGCACGATAGCGGGGATCGTCGAACTGGGAGCGCTAAGACGTTCCTAAGAACTGCCGTTGAGGCGAAGCGTCATCAGCGTGCCGCCACCGTCGGCAGGCTCCGCGACGACCTCTCCGCCATGGGCCATCGCAACCTGGCGGACGATTGCGAGTCCGAGGCCCGAGCCGGGCCGGCCGCGCGCGGACCGAGACCGATAGAAACGATCGAAGACATGCGGGAGGTCTTCCTCGTCGATTCCCGGGCCGTGGTCACGCACGGTGACCTCGCCGTCTCGCACTGCAACCTCGACGTCGGCGCCTGGCGGGCTCCATTTCGCGGCGTTGTCGAGCAGGTTCGCGACCGCACGCTCGATCGTCGAAGGGACTCCCTGCACGGTCGACTCCTCGAGGTTGGTCGAGAAGGTCACGGCAGGACGGTTGCGCCGTGCTCGCTCCACTGCCTCGGAGGCGACGAGATCGAGCCGCACCTCTTCCGGTTCCTCGGTCTGCTGCTCGCCGCGTGCGAGATCGATCAGCTCGGAGATCAGCGTCGTCATCTCGCTCAGCTGGTCGACGACGTCGGTGAGCAGACGCGCGCGCTCTCCGGCGGGCAGCGCACGCTCGCTCGCGAGCACCTCGATGTTCGTCCGCAGGCTCGTCAGCGGAGTTCGCAGCTCGTGCGATGCGTCCGCGACGAGCTGGCGCTGGGCACGCGAGGACTCCTCGAGCGCGCCGAGCATCGCGTTGAAGCTTCCGGCCAGCCTGCTCAGCTCGTCTCGGCCGTCGACGGTGATGCGGTCCGAGAGGTCTCCGGTCTCTGTGACGTTCTCCGTCGCGGCAGTGAGTCGGCGCACCGGAGCAAGCGCTGCGCGTGACACTCCCAGTCCGAGAGCGGCAGCGATCGCGATTCCTCCGCCGGCAATCAGGATCAGCAGGTTCTTGATGCGACCGAGCGAATGATCGACTTCCGTCATCGAGCGGGCGACCTGCCCTGCCCCCACGGGCGGATACGGAAAGGTCAGAACTCGGAGATGTGTCTTCTGCACGTGCGCGTCGCTAAAGAACGCACCCCGTTCTCCTCGCGCCACCGCCACGACGCTCTCGGTCACCGGCAGCCGGGCCGTCGCGCCGCTCACCACGAGCAGGTTGCCATTCGGATCGACGGCTTGCGGATAGATGGTTGGTCCTCCGATCTCGCTCGGTCGCGTAGCGAAATGCGCCAAGTCGTGCAGTGGGGTCCCTTGTAATTGTCCGGCGGTCGTCCTCAGCGAATCGTCCACCGTGGCGCGCAACTGGTTCCGAACGACGAAATAGATCACGAACGACGCGGTCAGAATCGCGAGCGCGACGGCAGCGGCCGCAACCAACGCCAGGCGTGTGCGGAAGCTCATGGCTCGCGCAGCGCGTAACCGACCCCGCGCACGGTCTGAATGAGACGCGGCTTGCCGCCCGCTTCGGTCTTGCGGCGCAGATAGCCGATGTACACATCGAGGGAATTGGAGGCGAAGCCGAAGTCGTAACCCCAAACCCGTTCGAAGATGATCGAGCGGGTGAGGACCTGCCGGGGGTTCGTCATGAACAGCTCGAGCAACGCGAACTCGGTCCGGGTGAGCTCGATGGGGTCGCCGCCGCGCCGCACCTCCCGGGTTCCCGGATCGAGCTCGATGTCGGCGAAGCGCAGCAACTGGTCGTCGCCCGCCGAGGCTCTGCGCAGCAAAGCGCGCACTCGGGCAACGAGCTCCTCGAGTGCAAACGGCTTCGTGACGTAGTCGTCGGCGCCGGCGTCCAGGCCGGCCACGCGATTGTCGATCTCGTCTCGCGCGGTGAGCATCAACACGGGCACCCGGTTGCCGCTGCGGCGAAGCCGACGGCAGACCTCCAAGCCGTCCACGTTCGGCATCAGCACGTCGAGAATGACAGCGTCCGGTTGGCCGTCGCCGTTCGCCTCGAGGCGCTCCAGTGCCTCCTGGCCGTCGGCAGCGAGCTCGATCTGGTACCCCTCGAGCTCGAGCGCTCGACGCAGGGACTCCCGCACAGCGCGTTCGTCGTCGACGACCAGAATCTTCACAGCACCATTGTCCTCGCGAAAGGTGAGAGCCGGCTAAGAGCGCCGGCACATGATCAGGGCTTCGCGACGGTCAGGCTAACGGAGCCGCGGCCGGCGATGTCGGTGACCCGGAAGCGATAGCTCCGGGCGCCGCAGGCCGTGAAGGTGCGCGAGACGACGCCCGCGGAGACGACGTGAGCAGCACGGGTCGACGATGCGAAGACATCGAGAGCGAGGCGCATGCCTGCCGAATGCTTCAGGGTCATCTTCAACGTTCCGTCCAGCTGCGTAGCGACGGTAAAGGTGCGGGCCTTCTTCGTCCGGCTCAGCGCCGCGGTTTGCGTCGTCGTCGTGCCGGCCTGCCAGGGATTGGTGACGTCCTGCTCCGCTGCGGTGAGCGCTGCGGCAGTGGGATACAGAGACTGGCTGACGATCTCCCACGGCGCCTCTGGGAGACCCGCTTTGCGCTCGTTGAGCACGCGATACGTCTCGGCCCAACCTTCACCGGGGTTCAACGTGTAGTGCGCGGCATCCTCGGCGCCGGGGAAGAGCTCGCCGCTCCGCGTCCTCGCGCAGACCTGCATCGAAGATGCCCAACGCTTCGGGCCCGAGTCGAGTGCAGACCACGGCGCGTCGGAACGATTCGCCGCAACGTGGTGACCGTACTCGTGTGTGATCACCGCCTCGGCGGAGAGATCGGTGCCGGGATCCTCGCCCGGCGTGTACAACACCGCGCCCTGCGGGCTGTAGCAGGCGACCGCATTCGGACCACAGACGCGCTCGATCTGCGTCGGCGTCGTCAGCAGGACCGTGACGGTGGAGATCTCCGGGCCGTGCACGAGCGAGGCGAGAAAGTCTGCCCAGCGCTGACCCATGGCCGGATCGACCGGATAGCTGTCGGAGGCATAGATCGTCACCAATTCGCCGGTCGAGGTTCGATACTGGCCGCCCCAGTAACCGGCCGGAGCGACAGCGCCGACGTTCGCCGCCACCTCCGTGTCGATGATCGGACTTGCAGCGCGTGCGATCTCCGCGCGCAACGGGACGTCGAGCCGTCGAGTTGTGCTCGACTGCGCGGCCGCCGCTGCCACAAGGGCGGTAGCGACAGCGACGGCGCACAGGAACGGCAAACGGGTAGAGGGGGAAGATCCCGCCCGCCGTGAGCGTCGCGAGTCGAGGGTCGATGGGGGTTCCAGGTCCCGCGAAGCCACGAGCTCGACGGTGCCACCTCGGCCTAAGACCGGGTTAAGACGACCGTAAGGACTTTGTGAGTCGAGGTCTTAGCGAGTTCTTAGCCGGGTCTCACGGGGCTCTTAAGGAGCTCTGGTCAGATGGACACCGTGAGACACGTGACGACTCCCTCCGTCACCCTGGCTGCCGCGTTGGCCGCCGGCGCCCTGATCGGCGCCGGCGGCGGCGCGGCGACGTACGCCGCACTGTCGTCAGGGAAGGGAAAGACCGTCGTCCGGCAGGTGACGGTCAACGACGGCCAGCCCACTTCGAGCGACGGGACGCTGTCCGTTCAGTCCATCTACCGGCTCGCGTACAAAGGCGTGGTCGAGATCACGTCGGCGCAGGGGCAAGGCTCTGGCTTCGTCTACGACGGCGGCGGCCACATCCTCACGAATGCTCACGTCGTCGAAGGCAGCACCTCCGTCTCCGTCAAATTCTGGAACGGCAAGACGTTGAACGCGCAGGTCGTCGGGACCGATGCTTCGACTGATCTCGCGGTCTTGAAAGTGAATACGCCCGTGTCCGAGGTCTTCCCGCTCGCGCTCGGCGACTCGAGCAAGCTCGTCGTCGGTGACACAGTCGTCGCCATCGGCAGCCCGTTCGGGCTCGAAGGAACGGTCACGTCGGGAATCGTCAGTGCGCTGCACCGCGAAATGACGTCGCCGAACAACTTCGCGATCGACAACTCGATCCAGACCGACGCCGCGATCAACCATGGCAATTCCGGAGGTCCGCTCCTCGACGCTCAGGGCAAGGTCGTCGGGATCACGTCGCAGATCGAGAGCAGCTCCGGCGGCAACGAAGGAGTCGGCTTTGCCGTGCCGTCGAACACGGTCAGCTCGATTGCTTCACAGTTGATCTCGAGCGGGAAGGCCGAGCACGCATTCCTCGGCGTCGTCCTCCGCGATTCCTCGTTGCAAACGGGCGCCGCGATCAACCAGGTGCGACCGGGTACGCCGGCGGCGAGCGCGAGCCTACGCGCAGGCGACATCGTCACCGCAGCCGGGGGCAAGCCGATCAGGTCGGCGAGCGAGCTCCGGGCAGTGATCAACGCGCACCGGCCCGGTGACACGATCTCGCTCACCTACATGCGCGGAGGCACGAGCCACACCGTCACGGTGAAGCTCGCAGCGCGCCCCGCGTAACTAGGCGGGACTCTGATACGTCTTCGACATCGCCTGGAGCAGCTTCCAGGCGATAGAGCTGTGCGTCTCGACGAGGGGGCGGAACTCCCACGAGGTCAGACCGAAGCAGCGCAGCTCGGAATCGGCGGTGATCGTTGCTGTCCTCGGGCTCTCGTTCAGCAGCGCCACCTCACCGAAGTAGTCGCCGGGGCCGAGCCGGCGGCGTTCGTCCCCGCCGACAGTCACGGTCGCCTCGCCAGACTCGATCACGAAGAAGCCGATGCCGCTCTGTCCCTCGGACGTGACTGCGTCGCCCGCCTTGAACGTCCGCTGCTTCATGCTCGCGGCAATCCGCTCTCGCTCTTTCCGGTCCAGGTCGGAGAAGATCGGGACCCGCGTCAGGAGATCGGCCGCGCCATCTGCCACGCCGAGACTATGCCACACTGACGCGGTGAGGCTCACGATCGTCGGGTGCTCGCCTGCCTGGCCCAACCCCGGCGGTGCACAGTCCGGATACCTCGTCGAGGGCTCTGGACGCGTCCTGCTCGACTGCGGGCCAGGCGTGCTCCCTCGCCTCCGTGAGCAGGAAGGCTGGCCACACGTCGATGCGATCGTGATCACGCATTTCCACCTGGACCACTGGGGAGACCTCGTGCCCTGGACCTTCGGCTCCATGTTCGGGCCGGGCCGTGACGTCCCGCCTCCCCAGCTGTGGTTGCCGCCCGGTGGCAAGGAAGAGCTCGGCCGCTTCGGGGAGAAACTGGGCTTCGCCGGCATGTTCGACGCGTTCGACCTGGTCGAATACGTCGAGGGGGAGCCGTTCGAGGCGGACGGTCTGACGATCACCCCGGTTCGAGTGCCGCACTATCAGCTGCAGACCTACGCACTCCGCGTGACCGATGGGAAGACGACGCTGGCCTACTCGGGCGACTCGGCGCCAAGCCCGCAACTAGCCGAGGTCGGACACGATGCGGACCTCTTTCTGTGCGAAGCGACTCTCAAGGAGAGCCGCGAAGGCGACGACGGCCTCCGAGGTCACCTGTCGGCGGAAGAGGCGCTTGCCGCCTTCGAGGAGTCCGGCGCGCGGAGGCTCGTGATCATCCATCGGCCCGAGGAGCTTCCTCTGCCCGACGACGTCGAGCGCGCAGCCGACGGCGACGTCTACGAGCTGTAGTCCGCGAGCCGGGCGGCGACTTCGCCGAGCCTGCGGTAGCCCTCGACAGATGGATGGTCTCCGTCCGAGGTCCACTCGGCGCGCATGCGTCCCGGGCGGTCGTGGTCCTCGAGCGTGTCGTGAAACGAAAGGAGCGGAATGCTCTCGTCGCGCGCGAGCTCCGCGATCAGCGCATTCAGTCGCCGGATCTCCGGTTCCGCGTCCGGCCAGCCGTTGTTCCACGGCAGCACGTCGACGATCGCGACTCCGAGGCCTAGCTCCTTGCCGCGCCCGACCATCGCGCGCAGATTTGCCGCTGCAACCTCCACCGGCTGCCGCTGAGCGATGTCGTTGATGCCGCCCTGGACGACGAGAAGGTTTGCGCCGCGCGCACAGTCGCCGAGGCGGTGCATGATCTCGTCCGTGCGCTGGCCGTAGATCCCGCAGTTGCGAAATACGAGCCTCGGCTCGATTCGCGTCGCCCAGTATTCCCACTGGCTCGTCTCGTCGCCGCCGCGACGCGAGTCGTAGCCCGGCGAGCCTTCGCTGATCGAGTCGCCGAGCGCGGCGACGAGAATCCGTCCGTCAGTTTCCGCGGGGATCGGTCTGCTCTGCGATCTTCTCGGGCGCGCCGCCCTTGTTCTTCCGTACGACGTCGTAGCCCTTCAGCCTCGCGACCACGCTTTCGACTTCGGGATACTCGTGCCCCGGATGAACGGCGAACTGATGCGGGTCGGAGCGGAGCTCTTCGTATTCGACTCGCGTCATGATGAGGCGCGCCTCGCACGTGCCGTCGCCGCATTCGCAGACGAGATCGAGCGACTGCGTCTTCAGGTCGAACGTCTCGGCGAGATTCTCGATCCGCTCGTTGACTTCCCGAAAGACGGCTTCATTCAGCCCGATGTGCTCCTCACGTGAGCTCATGCGCGCAGGCTACTCCTTGCTGACTTGCTCGTCCGTCTCCACGATGACGTAGTCGCTCTCCCGAGAGACGACATGCCCCACCGCCGCATCAGCCTGCTCGTGGCCCGGAGCGGTGAAGAAATGTCTCGGATTCGCTCGGACGTTCTCGTATTCAGCCAGCGTAAGACGCAGAATCTGGGTACAGGACGGGACGGGGCACTCGCACAGGAAAGGGACCCGCTCGACCGGCGCGTCGTACTCGTCCGCCTTGGCGCGGATCTGTTCGTTGGCCTCGCGGAAGGTGTAGTTGTTCTCCAGGATCCGCTCTCGCACGCTGTCGTTCACAGTCCGCTCGTTCTTGCGCGGCGAGTGAACGGCTAAACGTGTCGTTCGGCGGCGATCAGCGCGGCCAGCTCGGCCGGTGTCTCCTGACCCGGGCGGATGGCTCCGACCAGGTCGTAGAGCTTCATCCGGTGGGAGCGTGCCGTTCGCCGGATCAGCTCGAAGGCCTCCTCGACGTCGAGGCCGTACCGTTCCGCGACGATCCCCTTCGCCTGCTCGATCGAGATCCGCGACTCGAGGGCGTGCTCGAGTTGGGCGCGGCGCTCGTAGGAGGCATGCGTGACGGCAAGCAGCCGGGCGACGGCTGCGGATGCGTCCTGGAGCGTGCCGACCTCGATGTCCCCTTCCGGCAAGAGACTGGGAGTCTAGTGCCGGCGCGGCTTCAGATCGACGACGAGATCGCACTCCAGTGCGTCGGCGATTCGGAGCAGTGTGTCGATCCGCGGCGGCCGGCCCCCCCGCTCCAGTCGCGCGATCGCCGACTGAGTCGTGCCGACCAACTCAGCCAGCTCGCGTTGGGACAGCCCCTGACCCTGACGCCGCTCGGCGACCTTTTCCGCCACCGCGGCGAAGAACCAGCCGCGGTCGGCTGTGCGGATTCGCTCCTGCAGGCGCTCGAGGGCGCCCTTGGTCATGCGTGGCATTGCAGAAATGCTATCGCTAGGCCAGAAGCTTGCGGTGATGACGCAGCGCCGCGAGCACCGTATCGACGTCCTCGACGCTGTTGTAACAGTGAGCGGAGATCCGCAGGTTGCCGTCGCGCTCCGAGGTGACGATGCCTTCTTCCCCGAGAGCAACCACGAGCGCCTTGGCATCCGTCGACTTGACGCAGATGAGCGCGCCGCGGCGTTCCGGTGCTCGCGGCGTGACGACGCCTGCGTGCAGCTCGTCCAGACCGGCGAGCAGATGCGCATTGAGACCCTGCACGTGCTCGCGCGTTTCGGCGATCCCGATCTCCTGCATCAGCTCGATCCCGGCGATCCCGGCGTAGATCGACGGGACCGGCGGTGTGCCCGACTGGAAGCGCGCCGCGGTGTGCGCGGGCGAGTAGTCCGTGTGGTCCATGGCGAAGATGTTCTCGTCCGCGAACCAACCGGTCTGTGTCGGCCAGACGCGCTCGACGAGATCGCGGCGGCAGTAGAAGAAACCGAGCCCCGCCGACCCGAGCAGGTACTTCAGGACCCCCGCGCCGAGAAAGTCGACGTCCAACTCGGCGACGTCGACCGGCAGCGAGCCGATCGCCTGGAAGGCGTCGAGGAGGACGAAGGCCCCGCGTTCGTGCGCGAGCGCGACGACCGCAGGCACGTCCAGCATCGCGCCGTTGCGGTAACAGACGTGCGTGAGGGCAACGATCAGCGTGTCGTCGTCGATCGCACGCTCGAAGTGCTCGAGCGGGATGGAGCCGTCGTCTGCGGCGCGCACGTGTGCGACACGCGCGCCGCGTGCCTCCTGCGCGTGCCAGATCTGACCGATGGTCGGAAACTCCCAGTCGGTCAGGACGACCTTTGACCTTTTCGTGAACCGCAGGCCGCTGGCGAGCGCGCTCACGCCTGCCGAGAGCGACGTCGTCACGGCGATCTCGTCCGGGCCCGCGTTCACGAGACCCGCGAAGGAGCTGCGCGCCGCCTCCTGCCGCTCGACCCAGTACTCCCACGGAGCGCCGTGCTCGTCCCAGTCCGCGAGGTACTGGTCATAGGCGGCACGCACGGAGTCCGACAACGCTCCCTGCGAGCAGGAGTTGATGTAGACCTGCTGTTCGAAGATCGGAAAGCGGTGGCGGCAGCGCTCGGCGAGCGTCGCTGCCTCAACGGCCAAGGTAGGCCTTTCGCAGGTCCTCGTGCTGCAGGAGCTCGTTCGCCGGCCCACTGAGCACGCACCGCCCCGTCGACAGGACGTAGCCACGGTCGGCGATCGAGAGCGCCATGTTCGCATTCTGCTCGACGACCAACATCGCGACGCCGGACTGGTGCACCTGCTGGATGATCTCGAAGCTCCGCTCGACGAGGATCGGCGCCAAGCCCATCGACGGCTCGTCCATCAGGAGCAGCTTTGGCCGCGCCATCAGAGCGCGTCCCATCGCGACCATCTGCTGCTCGCCCCCGGAGAGCGTGCCTGCGAGCTGGCTTCGCCGCTCGTGCAGCAGTGGAAAGAGCGTGTAGACCCGCTCGAAGTCTTCCTTCCGCCCTTTCGTGTCCCGGATCAGGTACGCGCCCATCTCGAGGTTCTCGAGCACCGTCATCGGCCCGAACAGGCGACGGTTCTCGGGAACGATCGCCATCCCCTGCCGGATCCGGTAGCTCGTGTTACGGCCGGTCACGTTCTCGCCGCGAAACTCGACGGCGCCGTTACGCGGCTGCACGAGGCCGAGGATCGTCTTGAGCGTCGTGGACTTTCCGGAGGCGTTGCCGCCGAGTAGAGAAACGAGCTCGCCTTCGCGAACGTTCAGGTTCAGGTCCTCGAGGATGTGGATCTCTCCGTAGTAGGTGTCGATGTTCGTCAACCGGAGCAGATCCGGTGCGCCGTTGGAGCTCACTTCGTCTCCGCCTTGCGTAGGCCCAGATACGCTTCGACGACTCGCGGATCCGTCGCAACCGACTCGAACGACCCTTCGGCGATCTTGACACCGTGGTCGAGCGCGACGACGCGATCCGAGATCCCTTCGACGACGTGCATGTCGTGCTCGATCACCAGGATCGTGTAGCCGCCGTCTTCGCGAAGCTTTCCGATCAGCTCGGTGATCTCGTGTGTCTCACGAGGATTCATCCCGGCGGCAGGCTCGTCGAGAAGCAGGATGCGTGCCTGCGTCGCCATCGCACGCGCGATCTCGAGCCGCCTTCGATTCGCGTACGACAAGCTGTAGGCGAACTGGTCCCATCGATAGCCCATCAGCCTGTCGCCGAAGAACGAGAGCTTCTCCTCGGCGAGGCGGTGGATCTCCTTCTCCTCCCGCCGCGCGCCCGGCGTCCGGACCATCGAGCGAAGGATGCCGACCTTCGTGTGGCCGTACTGCGCGGCCATGACGTTCTCCTTGACCGTCATGTTGAGGAACAGGCGGAGCGTTTGGAACGTGCGGGCGATCCCGAGCTCCGTGATCTTGTGCGGTGCCACCCCCACGAGATTTCTGCCGTCGAGCTGGATCTCGCCCGAGTCCGGCCGGTAGATGCCCGTGATCAGGTTGAAGAGCGTCGTCTTCCCGGCGCCGTTCGGGCCGATCACGCTCACGATCTCGTGCTCCTTCACGGCGAGGTCGAGGTCGGCGATGACGCGCAGCCCGCCGAAGGACTTGTCGACTCCCTTCAACTCGAGCAGCGTCGCCGGACCGGCGCGCGTCACACGATCTCCACGGTCGCGGTGCCGAAAAGGCCCTGTGGCCGGATGTTCATGAGCGCGACGAGCATCGCGCCGAGCAGGATCAACCGCGTCGCTCCGCCGATGTGCACGAGCAACAGGTTCTCCCACACGAACATGACGAGATATAAGAGCGGCGGCAGCAGCACGGCGCGCCAGAGGCGGCCGAGCTGCGGGTACATCACGATCGCGGCCACGAGCAAGATGTACGCAACGTCCGCGATCTTGACGGAGTTCCTCGGGAACAGCATCCAGTGGTCGAGGCCTCGCGCGAAGAGGCCCGAGCCGATCGACTGGCCGTGGACGAGACGTGGATACGCCGCCGACGCGAGCGCGTGGATCGCGAAGCCGAATGCGACAAGCCCGCCGATCTCGGCCGCGAGGAGGCGCCAAGGGCGCAGCTTGACGAGAATCGCGATCAGAATCGCGCCGTAGAACAGCGGGCGCGCATTGGCAGAGGAGCGGAGCAGCTCCGGCACGCTGCTGACGATCACGGCACCGACGACGATTCCCATGATGCTCCCGAAGCCGCCGAGGATCATGATCGCGTAGATCGTGATCAGTAGTCCGACGTCGTAGTCTCCGGGCAGCGCCGCCGTCGCGATCGTGCCGTAGATCGCACCTGTCAAGCCCGCCACGCCGGCGCCGAAGACGAAGGCGAGCAGCTTGAGTCGATTCACCGGGATGCTCATCACCTCGGCGGCCAGAGGATCCTCCCGGAGCGCGCGCCAGGCACGGCCCGTCCTCGACTCGTTGACGAACGCGAGCAAGATCAGAACCAACGCAACTGCGATGAGTAGGAGGTAGTACTGCTTCCTCGTGGTGTCGATCTTGAAGCCGAAGAAGTTGAACGGATCGATGTTCGCGATCCCGTTCGATCCGCCCGTCAGATCGACGTGGCCGAAGAAGGGAAAACTGATCCGGTTGGCGTTGTTGACGAAGACGACGAACGCCTGGCCGAAGAAGAGCGTCAAGATCGCGAGGTAGTCTCCGAGGAGCCTGCGAGAGGGCAGTCCAACGAGAAGGCCCACGATTGCCGTGCCGAGCACCACCACCGGAATCGCCGCTTCTGCTTGCCAGTGGTAGCCGAACTGCGGCGAGGCCAGGATCGCGTACAGGTAAGCGCCGCAACCGAAGAACGCGACGTAACCCAGGTCCAGGAGCCCGGCGAAGCCCACCACGATGTTGAGCCCGAGGGCGAGCAGCGCGTAGACGAGCGTGAACAATCCGAATCGGAAGAGGTTTCCCTCGCTCGTGAGGAACGGAAAGACCGCCGCCGGAACCGCGAACACGAGCACCCGCGCGGCCGGTGGCAGGCGCTCCCACCTCTGCAGGACTGCGCCTCGCACGCCGGTGTAGCGCTCCCGTTTCCCTTCGACGCTCGCGACCCATTCGTCGACTCCGATCCGCGGGGTGTCGGGAGGCTGGTCCATCACACCTTGGAGATCGCGGCCTTGCCGAACAGACCGCTCGGCCGGATGAGGATCACGAGGATGAGCAGCGCGAAGACATAGAGATTCTGGAAGGTCGAGCCCTGCGGGAGGTAGCCGGTGGCGTACGACTCCGCGAGCCCGACGATCAGCCCACCGACCATCGCGCCCGGGATGCTGCCGATGCCGCCGAGCACGGCTGCCGTGAAGCCCTTGAGGCCTGCGATGAAGCCCATGAAATGGTAGATCTGGCCGAAGACGAGCGCGAACATCACGCCCGCTGCGCCGGCAAGGGCCGACCCGATGAAGAACGTGACCGAGATCACCCGGTCGACGTCGATCCCCATCATCGAGGCCGCCTCGCGATCGAAGGATGTGGAGCGCATCGCCTTGCCGAGGCGAGAGCGGGCCACGAAGACGGTGAGTGCGATCATCAGTCCGATCGCCGTGACGACGGTGAGGAGCTGTGGGACGGAGAAGAAGAGCTGCCCGAAGCTGTAGGTCTTCACCCCGATCAGGTCGAACGTGTTGTAGTCCCTGAAGGCCGCGCCGAAGATGAGCAGGGCGCTGTTCTGCAGGAAGATGGACACCCCGAGGGCGCTGATCAAAGGCGCAATACGAGGCGCGTTCCTGAGTGGCCTATAGGCGAAGCGTTCGATCGCGACGCCGAGGATGCCGCAGCCGAGCATCGCGACGATGAACATCAGCAGGAGGACGACGGCGCCTGTGAAGGTCGGGTTCATGGGGCCGCCGAGGGCGTGCAGCGCGTACCAGCCGAGGAAGGCACCGACCATGTAGACGTCGCCGTGGGCGAAGTTCAGGAGCTTGAGGATCCCGTAGACCATCGAGTACCCGAGCGCGATCAGCGCGTAGAGGCTGCCTAGCGTCAACCCGCTGACCGTGAGGTCGAAGAACAGGCCCCAGTTCACCGCTGAAATGTCTCACAGACGAGTGCGGCCCGTCAGTAGACGGGCCGCACTCGCCATCGATCCTTGGTTTCCCTCTAGCCGGTGATCGGGACGAAGACGGTCCCGTTCGACTTGTAGAGGCCGAACTTCTTCAGTGTGGACAGGTCACCGTTGCGGTTGTACCGGATCGCAACACCGATCAGCGACTTCGCCGCGGGGATCTTGGTCGACCTGATTGCCGCCCGCACCGAAGCGCGAGTGGCCGTGCCCTTTGCGCACGCCCGGTCGATCGCCGTCCCAACGACCTGCGTGGCTGCGTACGTCGGAGCGCCGAAGTACTCGCCGTCCCCGCCGTGCAGCTTCTTGAAGCCCGCGATGATCTTGGACTTCGGATTCAACGGGAAGTTCGAGTCGTAGACGTGCGCCCCGACACTCGCGAACGACGAGTCGAAGAGCCCGTCCGACCCCATCAGCTTGATGCTTCCCTTGCCGGCAGATTTCATCTGGTTGCCGAATGCCTGACCCTTCGGCGGCAGCTGCCACGGGATGTAGACGATCTGCGTGTCGCGCGGAATCTTCGCAATCAGCGAAGAGAAGTCCGACTGCTGCTGGCTGACGCCGTCACGGCCGACGGTTGCTCCGGCCGCCTTCAGCACCTGCTGGACCGTGTCGGCCAGGCCTGTGCTGTAGGTCTCCTGGTCGTCGATGATGTAGACGCGCGTGTACTTCAGCTTCTTCAGGATGAAGTTCGCCACCGTCGGACCCTGGATTGCGTCCGGCGGGACGGTGCGGAACATGTAGCCGGTGCGCGTGCCGTCCGTCGTGAGCGAGGTCCGAGTCGACGAGCCCGATACCCACGCGAGGCCGCCGTCCATCAGCGACTTGGTCACGCCGACGATCTCGTTGCTCCCGGCGGGTCCCACCACGCCGAGAACACTCGGGCTGCCGGCGAGTGCCTGTGCACCCTTCAACGCTTCGGCCGTGCCCGTCGGTGCTCCCAACTGCGTGTCTTCGGTCTGGAGCTTGAACTTCGTCTTGTGCGTCTTGTTGTAGGTCGAGACGTAGTACTGCGCCCAGTGCTGTTGCTGGATGCCGATCGACGCGGCGGGGCCGGTGACCGGCACCATGAACCCGATCGTACGGGTCTTCCCGCACCTGACCAGTGCTGCGCCACTCCCCGCTTGCGCCGACGGCGCGGCCGCCCGGTTGGGGGTCGCGTACGCCGCGGCTACGACCGCGAGTGCGGCTGAAAACGCCAGCACGGCCGCGATCGTAGTTGCCCTTCTACTCCTCATTCGATCTCCTCCTTGGTATGTACCCCGGTCTTCCCCCACTTGTGACGACGTTCGAGCCTACTTGTTGTCGGCATACGATCTGTTGGCCGGGCTGCCCGAGGGATGGAACACCCCGAGGATGCGCATCGGCCCGGAGCCGGTGTTCTCGATGCAGTGCACCTCGTCGGGCGGGAGGTGGAAGCAGGATCCCGCTTGCAGCGGGATGGAGCTGCCACCGACATGGGCAAACCCCTCGCCGGCGACGACGTAGCCGACCTCGTCATAGGTGTGGCTATGGAACGGCGCCTTGCTCGGCTGGACGATCCCCAGAAACTGCGTCACGTCGAAGCAGCCGGCGTCCTCGTTGACCAGATAGCGAAAGCTCCGCTCGATCGAGGCCTCGAGCTCCGGCTGGTCGTCGAAGCGAA
Organism: Gaiellaceae bacterium; assembly: GCA_036824055.1. GTDB lineage: Bacteria > Actinomycetota > Thermoleophilia > Gaiellales > Gaiellaceae > 3-1-20CM-4-69-9. The sequence goes on from DAITAW010000031.1 coordinate 23,311, forward strand.
CCGTGACCCTGCGCTCGCCTGCAGCCGCTGCCCGGTCCTCGGGAGCGAGGACGGACAGCACGTGCAAGTCCTCCGGGCCGGCGTTCTCGACGGCGTACGTCTCGCCGGGAGCGAGAAAGACGCCCATGTTGGGCTCGAGCTCGTGGGTGCGCCCGTCGACATGGAGCCGTCCACGGCCGCCGACGATGTACAGGACCTCCTGCTGATCGGCGAGGGCCCGCTCCACTGAGCGGCCCGGTCCGAATCGAATCACCCGCTGCTCGAGCCGCTCGCAGCCGTTGCCGGCGTCGAAGGCAACCCGGATGGTGGCGGTGTCCCCGTCCCCGCGAACGCTTTCGAGCTCCTCCTCGTCGACCACGAAACTGCTGACAGCCGCCATCGCTTGATTCTAAGTCGTTTGGCCGAGCTGGCTCAGCTCGAGGACTTCAACGGGGTCGCCGACTGTCACGCGGCCGGGTTCGGTGACCTCCCCGTAGACACCGAAGGGGAGGTGTCTTTGTCCGGCCTCGTTCTCCGTCACGCCTCGATAGGCGAAGATCGTCCGGAGGGTGTCGAGATCCGGCTCACCCGTCTCGGGGTTCTGGGTCGTGATGGCGCAGCGACCGACGTCCCCGCGGATCCTCGCCGTGGCCTCGCCGATCCGGAGGTGGCGCTTGACCCAGCCGTCCTCCTCGTGCGGCTCGCAACCGTCGAGCTCGAAGAGCATCCGGAAGCGGCGCCCGTCGACGGGCGCACTCTGGTCTGCGTTCTGGCCGAGCTCGGCGAGCGAGGCGGTCGAGATGAGAGAGACATGGCCGCGGCCGCGGTCGACTGCGAGGCCCGGCGCCGATTGGACAAGGCGGAGAGGCAGGCCGGCCCATTCCGAGAGCGCGGCCGACCACGGGTCTTCGACGTAGTTGCCGGGGACCGGCCGGCCGTAGAAGTCGGTCGTGACCTCCGTCCCGAGCGACACCTCGCCGTCGGCCACCGACCCGTCGGGGAAGTGCAGCGTGAGCCGTTCGCTGTCGGCGTCGTACTCGGGCCGGATCTGAACCAGCGCACCGTTGCGCAACTGGTTGAACCGCCGCCCAGCCGCGTCGACGATGTGAAACCGCCGGTTCTCGCGCACACCGTGACGCTCGAGCAAGACAGACTCCGGATGGACGAGCCCCAGCCCCTTGACGGGCGCGACGGAGATCCGAGTCACGGCTGGCATCCCGCGAGCGTACCGGTGCCAGGCACGGATACGAAACCGTGGCAGTAGCGCAAACAGTTCCCGCGCCGCGTCGACCATCGGCATCGCCCGCGGCATCCTGACGACATGCCTCGGCCGCCGAGGAACGCGTACCCCGGAGGTTTCTTCCACGTCGGCACGCGTAGCGGTTCTGTGACGAGTCACGCACGTGATTCAGAAGTAGAACTGCGACCACGCCGTCCACCAGTCGTCGCCGCGAACGACGAGGGTGTGGTCGTCGACCTGTTCCGTGCCGCGGCGATTGCGGTACTCGACGAGCCGGTCCGGCGTCGTGAACTCGATCGTGATCTCGGCGGGACGTCCGGGGTCGTACGGCTTCACCGCAGAGAGATCCTGCAGGGCACGCCTTGCACCGTTCTCGATCATCTCCCGTGCGCGCAACGGCGGCACCTGGCGAGCGCTGAAGCGGCCCAGTCCCTCTTTCACCGCAACCGTTGTCAGCCCCGATCCGAGCAGCTCGGCCCCCTCACGGCAGACGGCCTGATCGCCCGTGACGAGCAGCACGGGACAGCCCCACTGCCCGCAGAGCGCTGCGTTGATCCCGGTCTCTCCCACTGACACGCCGTTGAATCTCAAGTCCCGCCAAGCCTGGCCGGAGACGGTGTGGCTCAGGACACCGTCCGGCGTCCCTGCCTTGGCGTGCATGCCGATGAAGAGCGCAGCGTCGCAGCCCTGCTCGAGGAACTCCGTGTACTCGGTCCAGAGGGGCTGGACATTTCGAGATTCTTAGGGCATATGCGATGTAGTGCTCCGCAACGGGCGGGGCCTGCCCAGGAGGACGCATGTTTGCCATCTACGTACGGGTGAGCGAAGTCGGTGATCGCGAAGGCCCCGGCTTCGGCTCGCCCGAGGAACAGGAAGCCGCCGCTCGGGAGTGGGCCGAGCGCGCCGGGGTCGAGGTCTACTTCAATCCGGACGAGTGCGTCGACCTTGACGTATCCGGTGCGGTGGCAGCCGACGACCGAAAGCTCGGGCGGCTGATCGAGCGGTGCGAGATGGACGAGTTCGAGGGGATCATCGTACGCGACGAGAACCGTTTTTCCCGCGATCCGATCGAGGGCGTGGTGGCCCTCGACCGGCTTGACGCGTGCGGTGCCCGGCTAAAGGCGACATGGTCGGGCTTCGACTCCGAGAACCTTACGCCCGAGGCGCAGATGCTCTACGAGTTCAAGCTGTCCATGGGCAAGGCTGAACGCGCTCGCAACCGGCTGGCCCGCGTCAACGGGAGCCGACGTGCAGCTGACCGAGGCGTCTATCTCGCGTCGTCACCTCCGCTCGGCTATCGCTGGGTTGACGGCACGCGCAGCGTTCGGCCCGACGGCAAACTCGGAGCCGGGCGCATCGAACCCGATCCCGTCATGTCGAAGCTCGTGCGGGAAGTGTTCCGAAGGCGTGCGGAAGGCGAATCGCTCCGATCGCTCGCGGAATACCTGCGCGGCAACGGCATCAAGATCACGAAGTCTGGCGTCCGGGTGATCTTCGATAACCGCGCCTACCTCGGCGAGGCGACCGTTCCGACCGAGAAGAAGGGCGAGGTGGAAGTACGGAAAAACGCCCACAATCCGATCGTCACGGAGAAGCAGTGGGAGCTTGCGAAGGCGGCCGGCGGTACCTACATCCCGCGCAACGGGAAGTGGTCTATGCAGGCGGCGCTGACCGGGATGGCGCTCTGCTCTGGCTGTGAGAAGCCGCTGTCCGTACACGGCGGAGGCAAGCAGCACGACACCGGCTTCTACTCCTGCACCTCGGAGAATTGCACGCAGCGGGTGGGCATCCGGATGGAGCGCCTCGACTCCTGGGCAGCGGGGCTACTGCAGGACGCCGTCATCGCAGGCGTGCCCGAGCTGATCGCAGTACTCGAAGGCGACGACCGGCACGCCCGCGCACTCGAAACGGTCAATCTCGCGGCGCTCGAGCTGGAGGAGTACCGACGCGAGGTGAAGGTCTCTGATGTCGGCGCGGAAGCGTGGAAGCGTGACGTAGCGTCTCGGCAGGAGACGCTGAACCTCGCCCGCCAGGCCCTGGCCGCGATCCCTGTACCCAAGCCGGTCAGCCGGAACCGCGCGAAGAGGCTGCTCACGTACGACGAAGCGAAGCCCGGCCTTGAGCGCGAGCAGAACCAGCGCTTCTTCGAAAAGATCGTCGTCCATCCGGTCGGGCGAGGTCGGCGCGTTCCCGTCGAAGATCGCGTGACGGCCTGGTTCGTCGGCGCTGAAAGGCCAGCCGATATGCGGACGATCACCCCGGTCGGCGATCCCGAGACGCTGGCGATCTTGAAGGCTGCCCACAAGCCGGAAGTGCTGGCTGCGGCACGAGCCGAGAACGCAGCGCAGAAGGCCGCGACGGAGGCCGGGTGATGGCGATCGAGCGCGTAGACGGCCCTACCCAAACAACCGCTCCCAAAGTTCCTGCCACAGCGTCCATCACGACGACGACAGGTGCCGCGGCCGTAATGGGGTACGTAGTGGCGTATGTGCATGGACCGTTGACTCCGGCACCCGCCTCTGAGCACGCTCGCCTGCGTCGGGGCCCGCACGCTCAATAATGAAGTCACGCCGCGCGTCGGCGCCTGACGCAGGAGCTACGCCTGTCGCCTTCTGGCGGAAAGGCGACAACGACCTCGGCGCGCGACTGCGTCTGACTGCGTCAAGCTCCGACGAGCTAGAGAGAGCCCGCTCCTAGGGCGGGTTCCGTTACATGCGCACGCGCGACTATCAGATCCCAAGCCGCGTCGCAACCAGAACGCCAAACGTGACTCCAGCAAAGCCTTGAAGCGGCGTTTTTCACAATTGCGATTCCAGATACGCGTCTGCATCAGAGCGTGCATCCGCGCTTCGGCAGCTGGACGATCACGATACGGACGGGAATCGAACGCATCGGCAACCCGAT